>JAKEHF010000174.1 GCA_022615295.1 Actinomycetota bacterium
GCTCGCGAGCGCACGGAACAGGCTCGGGCCCTTACCGAGCGAACCCTGGCCGATTTGCGTCGCATTATCGCTGCTTTGCGGCCCGGCGTCTTAGACCAGTTAGGGCTGTTGCCTGCCCTAAACTGGATGGCCGACCACACGCTCCGCGGCAAGACGCTCCGCCTCGGCACGCTCCGCAGCGAGACGTTGTGCCTCGGCACGCTTGGCGGCAACACGCTCGGCTTCCACGCGGGCCGCCTCCTGACGCTCCGCCTCGAGACGGGCCGCCGCCTCACGCTCCTTACGCTCGGCCTCGATCCGGGCCGTCTCCGCCTTCTCCAGACGCTCCGCCTCGAGACGCGCCGCCTCGGCACGCGCCGCTTCCATCTTCTCCAGCTCGAGCCTCTTGGCACGGACCGTCTCCATGTCACGTTGTGCTGCCGCCAGACGTTCCGCCTCGAGACGCTCCATCTGCTGGCGCTCCAATTCGAGACGCTCCATGTCCCGACGCAGGGACGCGGTGCGCTCCTCGTCCTCGGCCGCCTTGGCGCGACGCTCGACGTCGAGGGCCTCGAGCCTTTCACGCTCGGCCTGGAGAGCCTTCATCTCGTTTCGGAACATCTCGGCCCGCTCGGCCTCGAGACGCTCGTGCTCCGACCTCTCCTTCTCGATTCGCGCCATCTCGAGACGGAACGCCTCGATACGTCTGGCGTCCCTCTCCTCGGCCTCCCGACGCAACTGCTCGAGTCTCATCCGCTCACCCTCGAGACGCGCCCGCTCTGCGGCCAGCTTGGCCCGCTCCTCGGCGAGACGCTCCTCCTCGTGACGGCTGGTAATGACGGGCATCACCGGGGTTAGCGGTGGCGGTCCTTGCGGGGCGATCTTGGCGGCCGGCTCCTGCTTGGCGACAACCGGCTCCTGTGGGGTCTTCTCGACCTGGGTCTTGGCCGCGGCCGCCTCATCGGGACTCTTGGCTGCGGGCTCCTCCACCGCCTCTGTGGCGGGAGTCTCGGTTTCGGCCGGCTTCGGGGCCCTGGTTCGCGGCGTCGTGGACCGGGTGGGACTCTTCGAGGCGGGAGACTTGGCGGGCGACCTGGTCGACGTTGCCCTGGTTGCACTCCTGGGCCGTGACGACGGGGTCTTCTCGGCCGGCGTCTCCGTCTCGGCCGGGGTCTCTGCGACCGGTTCGGGCTCGGGCTCGGCGGGCTCGGGCTCGGCCGCGGCCGGCTCTACGGGGGTCTCCCGGGGTCGGTTGGGGGGTGGTGTGGCCACCACCGGAGGGGCCGGAGGCGCCGCCGGCTGGGTCTGCACCTGCGCCTGCGCCCTGAGGTTGGCCTCCATGGCGTCCTTCAGCTCCTGGATGCGGGACGGTTTGGAGCCGTTTCTCGACTTCCGGACCGCGATGGCGCGATGAGGGGCGCGCATTGTCTTGAACCGGGCCCAGACCTCGGCCATGTGCTCGACACCGCGGTAGGCGAAGTCGATGGGCTCGTCGGCGATGAAGGTGACCTCCTCACCGTCGAGCTCGAGCTGGAACGCCGCCGAGATGAGTCGCCGCGCCCGGACGTCGTACAACGACCAGCATCCAAGGGACTCGCCGTCGAGGAGCACCTCGACCTGACTGTCCTGGATAAGCACCGTCGCCGGAATACCCGGATGGTCTATCTCCGGGATACGTATCTGACCGCCGAACTTCACCGCAACACCCTCACATCGCCCCTGGACCCAATTGTGCTTGTTAACGATCCCATCACCAATTTGATTGTCAAGGGCGAATCAACGATATGAATCGATCGGCGGACAGGCGCAGATGAGGTTCCGATCCCCGCCGGCGCTGTCGATCCGGCCCACGGGCGGCCAGTATTTCGACCGACGCAGCCAGGGCAACGGGTAGGCGGCCTGTTCCCGGCTGTAAGGCCGGTCCCAGACGTCCCCAGTGACCTCCTCGGCCGTGTGGGGCGCCATCACCAGGGGGTTGGCCTCCGGAGGCCATTCCCCCGTCGCCACCCGGTCGGCCTCGGCCCTGATCGAGATCATCGCCTCACAGAAGCGATCGAGCTCCTCGAGGCTCTCCGACTCGGTCGGCTCGATCATCAATGTCCCGGCGACCGGGAAGGAGAGGGTCGGGGCATGGAATCCGTAGTCTGCCAGCCGTTTCGCCACATCCTCAGCGTCGATGCCCGTCTCCCTGGCCATCGGTCGGATGTCGACGAGACACTCATGGGCGACATGACCGCCCGGCCCGGTGTAGAGCACCGGGTAGTAGGGGTCGAGACGTCTCGCCAGATAGTTGGCGGAGAGGATGGCGATCTGCGATGCCCGTCTCAGCCCGTCCGCCCCCATGAGACGGATATAGGCGTAGGGGATGGGGAGGATCCCAGCCGACCCGAAGGGGGCCCCGGAGACGGGGCCGATCCCGGTGGCAGGGCCGGCTTCGGCGACGAGGGGATGATTGGGGAGGAATGGGGCGAGATGGCTCTTGACCCCGATCGGCCCCACCCCCGGACCACCCCCGCCGTGGGGGATGGTGAATGTCTTGTGCAGGTTGAGATGGCCGACGTCGGCGCCGAAGTCCCCGGGCCGGGCCAGACCGACGAGGGCGTTGAGGTTGGCCCCATCGACGTACACCTGGCCACCGTGGTCGTGGATTATCTCGGCCAACCTCCTGATCCCGGGCTCGAAGACGCCATGGGTCGAGGGATAGGTGACCATGGCGGCGGCGAGACGGTCGGCGTTGGCGGCGGCCTTGGCCTCGAGATCGGCCGGGTCGATGTTCCCCTCCGGGTCGGTCTCGACGACGACCACCCTCATGCCGGCCATCACCGCCGACGCGGCATTGGTGCCATGGGCCGAGGCGGGGATCAGACAGACGTCACGGCCGCCCTCCCCTCGTGACGCGTGGTAGGCGGCGATGGCGAGGAGACCGGCCAGCTCTCCCTGCGACCCGGCGTTGGGCTGGAGCGATACCGCGTCATAGCCGGTGATGGCAGCCAGATGGCCCTCCAGGGCCCCGATCAGCTCGGTGTAACCGGCCGCCTGGTCGAGCGGGGCATAGGGGTGGAGACCGGAGAACTCACGCCAGGTCATCGGGGTCATCTCTGTGGTGGCGTTGAGCTTCATGGTGCACGACCCGAGAGGGATCATCGTCCGGTCGAGAGCGAGGTCCATGCCGGCGAGACGGCGGATGTAGCGAAGCATCTCGTGCTCGGACTGGTAGCTGTCGAACACCGGGTGAGTCAGATAGGGGGTCTCCCGGACCAGGTCGGCGATGATCCCCGTCTCCGGCTCGGCCCTCTCGATCTCAAAGACGTCGAGCAGGGTCTCCACAACCCGGTCGTCACAGGTCTCGTCGAGGGCAACTCGGACCCGGTCGGCGTCGACACGTCCCAGATTGAGCCCCCTCTGGATGGCCCGGGCATGGACACGCTCGGCGGCACCGGGGACAGCCACCGAGATGGTGTCGAACCAGGTCTCGTGGGCCAGCTTCAGTCCCCCCGCCCGCAGTGACCCGGCGAGGAGGTCGGCCCGGCGGTTGATGTCGCTGGCGATCGTCTTGAGACCGTCGGGCCCGTGCCAGCAGGCGTAGAAGGCGGCCACCACCGCCAAGAGCACCTGGGCCGTGCAGACATTCGAGGTGGCTTTCTCCCTTCGGATGTGCTGCTCCCTCGTCTGCAGGGCTAGCCGATAGGCGGACCGTCCAGCAGAGTCGTTGGAGACCCCGACGAGACGGCCCGGCAGGGCGCGGACCGACTCGGCGGAGCAGGAGATGAACGCGGCATGAGGGCCGCCGAACCCCATGGGGACTCCGAAACGTTGCGCCGAGCCGACCACGATGTCCGCCCCCCACTCTCCCGGCGGTCTGATGAGGGTCAATGCCAGCAGGTCGGTGGTTACCACCACGATCGTCCCGGCGTCACGAAACCGTCCCACGAGCTCGTCCCGGTTCACGATGGCTCCCGACGAGCCGGGATAGGCGAGCATCACCCCAAAGGCGACAGCGGGGTCGGCCTTCTCGTCGAGGTCGGCGAGCTCGATCCCCACGGCGTTGGCCCTGGTGGCGACCACCGCCCGGGTGGCGGGATGGCAGTCGGGGTCGACGTAGAAGAGGCGGCCCTGGCCTTTATGGAGACGACGGGCCATGGCCATCGCCTCCGCCGCCGCCGTCGGCTCGTCGAGCAGGGAGGCGTTGGCCACCTCGAGCCCGGTGAGGTCGGACACCATGGTCTGGAAGACGAGAAGGGCCTCGAGCCGTCCCTGGGAGATCTCGGGCTGATAGGGAGTGTATGCCGTGTACCAGCCTGGGTCCTCGAGCACGTTGCGCTGGATCACCGCCGGGGTGTGGGTGTCGTGATAGCCGAGACCGATGAGTGATCGGAGAACACGGTTCTTCGATGCGATGTCGTCGAGATGGGCGATCAGCTCCGGCTCGCTGAGGGCCGGGGGCAGTTCGAGCCTGGTATCGAGGATGCTGCTGGGAACGGCGGCTGCCACCAGATCGTCCAGGGAGGCGGCGCCCACCACGGCAAGCATCTTGTCGATGTCTGCGGGGCGGGGTCCTATGTGGCGGTCTGCGAAGCTCCGGGGCATCGGGTCTCCTGGTCGAGATCGTCCTGACCCTTCCCCGCTGTCGTCCCCTTCAGCGATGCCTCAGCCGCACGGTCCGATCGCCTGAGAGTTTCCGGGAAGGTGTTGCCCCTTCGGCGCCCCTTTCTCGGGGCTCTCCCGCCGGCATCTGTGGCGTCCCCGATGTTAACCCCTGTGTGAAGGGTGGCCGGTCTAGCGACGGGTCACTAGGTGTTGAACCTGAACTCCACAACGTCGTCGGGTCGCATCACGTAGGTCTTCCCCTCGGAGCGGACCAGACCGGCTGCTCGGGCAGCCTGCCAAGAGCCCGCCTCGACCAGTGTCTCGTAGGGAACGACCTCGGCGGCGATGAACCCCCTGGCGAAGTCGGTGTGCACCTCACCCGCCGCCTCCAGGGCGGTGGCCCCGCTGCTGATCGTCCAGGCCCGGGTCTCGTTGGGGTTGGCGGTGAGAAAGCTCTGCAAGCCGAGGACCCGATAGGCCACCCCGATGAGACGGTCGAGCCCCGGCTCCTCGAGACCGGCGACTGCGGCCAGCTCGGTGCGCTCCTCCTCTCCGAGCGCGGCGAGCTCGGCCTCGAGCTCGGCATCGAGGAACAGGGTCTCGGCGGGGGCCACCGACGCCGCCAACCCCGCCTGCCGCTCCTGGTCGGCGAGGACGGCGTAGTCGGAGTTGAAGAGGTAGATCACCGGTTTGGCGGTGAGCAGATTGAGGTCGGCGAGATCGGGAGCCGGCCCGACCATCTCCCCGGAGGCGATCCTGGCCCTCACCGCTTCCAGATTGTCGACCTGGGACGCCAAGGTGCGGTCCGCAGTCGCCTCCTTGGTGAGACGGGGAAGCCGGCGATCGATTGTCTCCAGGTCGGCGAGGGCCAGTTCGGTGTTGACGATGCCGATGTCACGGATCGGGTCGACGACGTCCTCGACGTGGGCCACCGACAAGTCGTGGAACGCCCTCACCACGTGGCATATGGCGGCGACGTCCCTGATGTTGGCGAGGAACTGATTGCCCAAACCCTCCCCAGCGCTGGCCCCTCGCACCAGGCCGGCGATGTCGACGAAGCGCACTGTGGCCGGGGTCGCCTTCGCCGACCCCGCCAGCTCGGCAAGACCTTCGAGACGTCGGTCGGGGACGGGGACCACACCGACGTTGGGCTCGATAGTGGCGAAGGGGTAGTTGGCAGCCGATACACCGGCGTTGGTGAGGGCGTTGAAGAGGGTGGA
>JAKEHF010000175.1 GCA_022615295.1 Actinomycetota bacterium
CGAGAGCCCCGGGTTGGGGTTGAACACCCTGCCCGGCTCATGCCAGCCGGAGCCGGGCCGGTCGGTGTTGAGATAGGCGGCGATGGCCCGTGCGACCGCGGTGCCGGCGACCCGGACGTAGGTGTCGGTGGCGAAGAGCTCGGCCTCGGCGGGGTTGGAGAGATATCCGAGCTCGACGAGCGCGGTGGGTGTCTCCGGGTGGCGGATGAGGCCGTAGGCGTCGGTCCCCCGGGTGTTGACGACCGTGAGCACGCCGGAGTCCTCGGCTGCGGTCCAGGCGACCTCGAATGTGCTCAGCGCAGCCAAGGCGTACTCCCAGAGCACCCCGCCGAGACGTCGGGACTGGGCAGAGCCGCTCTGGATGAATATCTCGATCCCGGGGACGTCGGACGGGGCGGGCGTGGGGGCGTTGTGATGGATCGACACCAGGACCTCGGCGCCGAGGGTGTCGGCGAGACGGGCCCTGCTGGAGAGGGTGGTGGCGTAGTCGGCGGTGCGGGTGAGCACCGAGGGGATCCCCCGCTCGGCGAGAACCCGCTGGGCATACTCGGCCACCCGCAGGTTGACGGCCTTCTCGGGGAGACCGTTGCGACCCACCGCTCCGATGTCCCGATCGCCGCCATGCCCCGGGTCGAGCACGACCGGGGTCCGATACAGCGGCTCGCCGTCCTCGACGAAGTCGAGACGGCCACAGGGGGTATAGACCGCGTAGCTGGTCTGTGTCACCAGCCGCACCGCCACAGGGACCCCGGTCGGGGTGATCAGACCAAGCACCGGGCCGGGGTTCAACGTGGTGGTGGTGACCGGAAGGGTGGTGCTCGTGCTGGTCGTCGCGGTGCCCAGGGTGGTAGCCGGTGGATCCGTGGTGACCGGTACCGCGAGGGCGGTGCAACCAGTCACCACGGCGAGGATGACCGGCGCGTACCTCATGGGCGAGAGACTCCAGCATGAGACCGGATGATGCGTATCGTGGGTGTGTGTTCGGACCACTCAACGGGGTGCGTGTCGCCCTGGTGTGCCTGGCCTTCATCGCCGCCATCGTGGCCTTCATCGTGGACCGGCCCCTGGTGGGATGGGTGCTTCTCGGGGCAGTCTCGATCCATGGTCTCGGGTGGCTATATCTCTACAGACAACACTGACCCTCAACGGGTCAAGTATCCCCCGAGCGTCTCTGCGGCCACGCCGGCGCGTTTGGCAAGCGTGATCTGGGCGGCAAGTGGATCCTCACCCATGGGCTCGGACAGGTCGACATAGATCTTCACCTTGGGCTCGGTCCCACTGGGCCGGGCTAGGGCCCGGCCCGCCCCGCCGAGGGAGAGCTCGACGAGGTCTTGGGCTCCCAGCCAGGGAGGTCTCGACTCCTCCCCCACCCGGTAGTCGATGACGCGCTCCACGCTCAAACCGGCGATCTCCGCCGGCGGGTTGTTCGCCAGATTGTCGACCAGACCTGGTGTCTCCTCGGCGCGGGAGGCGACGGAGCGTTGGGCGCTCGCCCAGATCCCCACCGAGGACCACAACGAGATCAGCCGGTCCCAGAGGGTGCGGCCCTGCAGCCGAAGGTTCTCCACCAGATCGCAAAGGACGAGGGCGGCCGACATCCCGTCCTTGTCCCTCACCACCTGTCCGATGGTGTAGCCCAGCGCCTCTTCGTACCCGAATGTGAACGTCCCCTCCCCCGCCGCCTCGAGAGAGAGACCGGCATTCACGATCCACTTGAATCCGGTGAGGCTGAGCTCGTGTCGGGCGCCGCGGAGGGCTGCGAGGCGGGACAGCATCGGGCTCGAGACGATCGAGCTGACGACGATCTGTGTCGTGTCCCCTGACCAGTTCTCCATCACGAAGTCGCCGAGCAAACACCCGAGATCGTTGCCGCTCAGCGGGTACCACTCCCCTCCTCTGGGGAGGACGGCGGCGAGACGGTCGGCGTCGGGATCGTTGGCGATCACGAGGTCGGCGTCGGCACGGCGGGCCGCCGCCACTGCCAGGTCGAGAGCCCCCTCCTCCTCCGGATTGGGGAAGCCGACGGTCGGGAACCGGCCGTCCGGGGTGAATTGCTCCATCACCGGGATGAGCCCGCGATGGCCCGCGCCCTGGAGCAGCCTGGCCAGGGTCTCGCCCCCGCAGCCATGGAGAGGGGTGTAGACGATCTTGAGCTCCGAGCTCACCGGCCGGGGTCGGATCTGATCCACCTCCCGCCGGTAGATCTCGAAGATGTCGGAAGGGGCGTCGACTATCTGGCCGCCTTGGGAGACCTCTTCGAGTATCTGGTTGGCCGGAGGGGCCATCCTTATGAGCTCGGCGATCCTGGTGTCCACCGGGGGGATGATCTGGGCGGCGTTGCCCCCGTATACCTTGTAGCCGTTGTCCTCGGGGGGATTGTGTGAGGCGGTTATCACCACAGCACCCGATGCCGAGAGATGCTTGGCGGTGAAGGCGACGAGGGGCGTCGGGGTGGGCTTGTCGAAACGGACCACTCGCAATCCGGCGGCCGCCAGCACGGTGACGGCGTCGGCGGCAAAACGCTCACTGTCGGGTCGGGCGTCGAAACCCACCACCACCGACCCGCCGCCACGACGGAGCAGATAGGTGGCAAGACCGTAGGTGGTGCGTATCACCACCGCCCGGTTCATCCGCCCCGGACCCGGACCGACCCTGCCCCGGATCCCGGCGGTGCCAAAAGTGAGCTCGGGCTCGAACAGCGGAGCCATGGTCTCAACGTCACCACGCTCGATCAGGTCCTCGAGCTCGGCGCGCGTGACCGGGTCCGGATCGCCGTCGGCCCATTCCCGCGCCAGCGTCAGCAGATCGCTCATCTCGCCGTGGTCTGCCAGCGCCAGGAGTCGGCGCACATCGCCGCCAGGTCACGTGACGCCCTCCAGGACAGCTCCTCCGCAGCCTTGTCGACATTGGCCCAGCTGGCCGCCACATCCCCGGGTCGTCGCCCCACGATCTCATAGGGTACGGGCCGGCCCGTGGTCTCCTCGTAGGCCTTGACCACCTCCAGCACCGTATGGCCGCGCCCCGTGCCCAGGTTGTAGACATGGACACCCCGACGGCCGGCAAGTGTGTCGAGTGCGGCCACGTGTCCCTCGGCGACGTCCATCACGTGGACGTAGTCTCTCACCCCGGTCCCGTCCGGTGTCGGGTAGTCGCCACCGAAGACGCTGAGATGTGGCAACAACCCTGCGGCGACCCGGGCGATGTAGGGCATGAGGTTCGAGGGGACCCCTTGGGGGTCCTCCCCGATAAGACCGGTGTGATGCGCCCCCACCGGGTTGAAGTAGCGGAGAAGGGCCACATTCCAGGTCGGGTCGGCAAGCTGGAGGTCGCGGAGCACCTGCTCCATCATGATCTTGGTCCAGCCGTAGGGGTTGGCAGCCGACCCCGTCGGCATGTCCTCGGTGACCGGAAGGGTCGTCGGTTCGCCATAGACGGTCGCCGAGGAGCTGAAGACAAGGAAGCGGACACCCGATGTGGCGAGGGCCTCGAGCAGGCTCACTGTGCCCGAGACGTTGTTGTCGTAGTAGCGAAGCGGCTCCTCGGTGGACTCCCCGACCGACTTCAGAGCAGCGAAGTGCATGCAGGCGTCGAAGCCCGCGTCTAGCACTCTCCTCAGCCCCTCGCTGTCACGGACGTCCAGCCGGTGGAACTCGGGTCTGACCCCTGTGATCTCGGCGATCCGGCCCACGACCGACTCCCGGGCATTGGACAAGTTGTCGACGATCACCGGCTCGTGACCCGACCCGATGAGCGAGACCACCGTATGGCTCCCGATGAAGCCGGCGCCGCCCGTGATCAGTACCCGCATGACGATGCGAGGTTAGGTGGTGTCGGCTATCAGGCAGCGGGGAGGGAGAGCACGAAGCACGACATCCCCTCGCTGTGGCGGTAGGTGAGATCGCCGTCCATCAGCCTGGCGAGCCGGCGGGCGACGGCCAGGCCAAGACCGACCGACGTCGGGTGCTCGGTCCCGGTCCCCCGCTCGAACGGCCGGAAGATGCGTTCGACATCCTCGGACGGCAGAGGGTGGCCGTTGTCACAGACCATCAGCTCCCGACGGTCCCCACTCGCCACGAC
>JAKEHF010000005.1 GCA_022615295.1 Actinomycetota bacterium
CAGGAAGAAGGCACGGTCGGCGTCGCCGTCGAAGGCGACACCGAGGTCGTAGTCGCCATGGGTCATCAGGTCCTGGAGATCGTGCAGGTTCTCCGGCACCAATGGGTCGGCGGGGTGATTGGGAAAGCTCCCGTCGGGCTCGAGATAGAGACCGGTGAGACTGGCCGGGATCCGGGCGAAGACGTCACCGAGTGCGACGCCAGCCATGCCATTGCCAGCATCCACGGCGACATCGAGCGGGCCGATCTCGGAGGGGGGCACGATCGAGAGCAGATGGTTTATGTAGTCGGGAATCACGTCGACATGGACGACCGACCCCCGGGCACCGGTCGTCGGGCGAACACCGGTGACGACGTAGTCCTTGATCCAGTCGAGACCGGTGCCCTCCCCGATCGGCGCCGCCCCGGGGCGGCACAGCGTGAGACCGTTGTACACCGGCGGGTTGTGGGACGCGGTGATCATGCCGCCAGCCATGTCATGCCGGCCCGAGTAGTAGTAGACGGCGTCGGTGGGAACCTCGCCGAGGTCGACGACGTCGGCTCCCGAGTCGGTCAGCCCCTCGGCCAGGGCTTCGAAGAACCTCATCGAGGAGGAGCGACAGTCCCGTCCGACCGCCACGCTCTGGACGTCGAGGAGGGCGACGAGCCCGGCTCCGACGAGACGGTAGAGACCCTCGTCCAGGTCGCCGTTGTCGATGCGGCCCCGCACGTCATAGGCCTTGAAGACGACATCTGGGTTCATGAGGGGAGCGGCGAGTGTATGACGATCGCACCCTATGATCGCCGCGCCCGTGAGTCGCCCCGTCACGATTGTCGTGCCCGTGTACAACGAGGCGGCGTTCCTCCCCCAGGCACTCCCCCGGCTGGTCGCTGTCTTGAGTGAGGCCGCCGAAGACGCCGAATTGATCCTGGTGGAGAACGGTTCGACGGACGAGACCGCCGCGGTGGCGCGGAGGGTCGGCGGTTCGGCGGTCACCGTGGTGTCGCTGCCCGCCGCCGACTACGGGGCTGCGATGCGTGAGGGGTTCGTCCGCGCCGACGGTGACTGGGTGGTCAACTTCGACATCGACTACTTCTCGGCCTCATTTCTGCGAACGGTCCTCGGCCAGCCACCCGATGTGGACGTGGTCATCGCCTCGAAGCGCGACCCGAGCTCGGAGGACCATCGTCCACCGGTGAGAAGACTCGCCACTCTCACGTTCAACCTCCTATTGAGGACGATCCTCGACTCCGGTGTGACCGACACCCACGGGATGAAGGGTTTTCGCCGGCGCGTGGTCGACGACCTGGTGCCCCGGGTGGTGAGCACCAAGGACCTCTTCGACACGGAGTTGGTGATCAGGGCGGAGAGAGCCGGCTATCGGATCGTCGAGGTGCCCGTGGAGGTGATGGAGATGCGAACGGCCCGCTCGTCGCTGATCAAGAGAGTGCCTCGGACCGTGACCGGTCTGTTCCGGATCCGACGGTTGTTGACCCCGCGCGACGGCTCCACAGGAGGCTGACCACCACCACCGCGCCCAGACCCACCACTGTGAGGAGCTTGCCCAGGGTCTCCGCCCAGGTGTCGGTGAACTCGAGAACCACCTCGGTCTCGGTCGGGACGATGACCATCAACGACGGTGTGGCTCGCCAGGGCCCCTCGGCACCCGTCGCCGTCCAGTTCGGGAAGTAGGAGACCTTCACCATGTGGGGCACCCCCACCGCCTCGGTCCGGAAAGAGATCCGGTGATCGTCGACGACGATGTCGGAGACCGACCCTGATGCATCGAGGGCGAGGTCGGGTCGCTCGTCCAACGTCTCGATCCGAGGCCAGTCATCGGGTCCTCCGGCAGTGACCACAAGGTCCATCTCGTCGATGTCCTCATACCACTCGAGGGCCATGTCGTGGAACGACTTCAGCGGCTCACCTTCGGCGGTGGTCACGGTCTCCGAGCCGATGAGAGAGGCGAACACACCCCTTTCCGGCGCGGGGTAGACGGCAGGCTGATGGCTGAGGACCTCGACGAGATCGGTCTCGGGGAGCCGGAAGATGCTGAAGGGCTCGACCGTGGTGAGCAGCTCGAAGCCCTCGATGCCCGCCGCCTTCTCCGCGGCCTCGGGGGTGAAGGAGACGTAGTAATCGACACCGTAGACGTCCATGTGTCTCAGCCCCCTCTCCATGTCGAAGGTGTGATAGATCAGGCCGGGGATGGGGTTGGAGGAGCGGTAGGACATCTCGGAGTGGTTGATGAAGTGGAACGGGGTGGTTATCGACGACTCGAAGAACAGACCCTCCATCGACTGGTGGCTCCCCTCGGTCCAATACGGGATCAACATCGGCGCCATCGGCGTCCCGTACTTGTTGAGCTCGCTGTTGCTCTCCCACATCACCCGGCCCGGGGGGAGCCGATCGAGCTCCATCATCAGGGCCTCGTACTCCGGCCAGGGCTCCTTGGCCTCATACCCCGTGTAGTTCCAGCGGGCCCAGCCGTCCACATAGGTGACACTGGACGCGGCGCCGAGGACGAGTAGGGCCAGGGCCGACACCACCAGGAATTGCTTGGTGTCCACCGTCGGGGGCATGAGGAGTGTCAGCCCCAGCAGGGCGATCCCGGCTACAGCAACCGGGATCCACGCCCACGCCGGAGCTTTGGCGGCCACGGCGACCAGACCGGCGGCGACGGTGCCGACCACGATGATCGCGGCCCTGACCAGATGAGTGGTCGTCCGCTGGGGAAGCCGCCGGGACATCCACACCACCGCGGCGCCGAGGGCGACGGCTGCGAAGAAGCAGATCCCGAAGTACCAGTAAGGGAGGAGCCGTCCGTTCCACAGCTTCCACCTCTCCCCGTCGAAGACGCTGGGCAGCAGCTCGGGGAGGATGTTGGGCAGGGGGAAGTAGATCAGGGGGAGCAGGGTGGCGCCGATCATCGGGCCCGCTCGACGCGTGGTGCGCATGGCCCAGATCGCCCCCGGTATTGCCAGGGAGAGGAGCAGCCACATCTCGATGGGGAACACCTCTTCCCAGCGGCTGAGCGGGTTCCACCCCATGTCCGAGGTCAGACCGATCCGTGCGAACAGGGGCAGAGCCCAGAACGCCGCCACCGAGAAGCCCCAAACCCAGACCAGAAGGGTCCTCGCCACCCCCTTCCGCCACCCCATGACGAATAGTGAGGCGAATACGGCGACGATGGTGGTCAAGACATGGGTAAGCGCCGTTGCCGCCAACGCCAGTGCGGCCCACTTGAGGTATCGGCGATCGTCGGCCACCGCCTTGACGAGAAGACCCAGGTAGACGAGCGACAGGGAGAACGACCAGGCGAAGGAGAACTCGCCCGCCAGGGTCGACGCCATGTTCCCGCCGTATATGGAGAAGCTCTCGAAGAAGATGAAGACCGGCGCCGCTCCCGCAGTCACCAGGGCCACCGTCTTTCCCAGTCTGATCGCCCTCGAGTGGAAGTAGACCGCGAAGGGCATGGCCAACAACCCGAGGGTGGTGACGAGCTTGAAGGCGACTCCGTAGGGAAGCACCAGGTCGAGGAGGACGATCGTCAGTGAAGGAAGTGGGAAGTAGAAGTAGAAGACGGGAAACCCGGCGAACCAATCCTGGGACCACCCCATGAGCCGACCCTGGGGAAGAAGCACGTCGCGCAGATAGGCGGGGGCGAAGACGTGGGCCCCCATGTCACCACCGGTGGGGGTGTTGGCTGCCACCAGGTACCAGGGCTGGAAGACGAGCAGGACGACGAGGGAGCAGAGGGCGATGAGACCGATGGTGAGGGTCGGTCCCTTCCGGAGGGTCTGCAGCAGGGGGGCCGTCACGCCCGGTTCTGTCTTACGATCTCCAGCACCTGGGAGACGTCGATGTCGACGCCCTCACGATTCCACCACTTCTCCTCGCAGCCGTGGCACCAGAAAAACCTGACCTCGATCCCATCGGGGAGGACATGGTCTATCTCGAGAACGTCAGTTTGGGAGCAGCGTGGGCAATCCATCGCGATGCGTGTGTGACAGAACGGCCATAGTACGCGGGGGGACTGTCTACGACAATGATCCCTCTTCGGGGAGACGGCCCACGTAGCGGCTCCTCCTCCGACCGTCCTCGGTCCAGTAGGCGTACCAGTAGGGGCCATGGGGACACTTCGTGCACGAGGGCTTGCCACAGCGGACCATCTGATGGCGGAGACTTATCTTTGGCTCGACCCCCGACGGGGCGGCCGGGTGGAGCTCGAGACGGGCCCTGGTCAGGATCTGGAGACGACGCAGATCATGGGCGTCGAGCTCCTTGACCGCGTCCAGCAGGTCGCGGTCGAGCGGCATCAGGCCACGTTGACGGGGGCGAAGAGCCTGGTGACGGTGCGCCGGTCGGTGAGGGTCCAGCCGAGCGGAGGGGTCATTCGGTCACCGTGGTCGGCGCAGAGCGGATAGCTGTAGACCTCGACAACGACGTCGCTCAGATCGTCGAGCCAGACCGCGCTCTGTGGGTAGGCGAAGGTCATCACAGTTGCCGCGGGCGAGCCGCAACGGGCACATCCGATCGTCATCCTCGGCACGCTAGGAGTCACCCCTCGCCTATTCAAGGATTGCCGAGGTCGGCGCGGACTCCTTGGTGCCAGGCGCCTGAGCCGTCCGCGGCGACGATCAGGGTGCCGGGCACCCTTGTGATGCCAAGCTCTGCGAACAACCCGGGATCGGTCTCCCACTCGACCTCGGTGAAGGCTCGACCCGCCAATCTCCTTCTCGCCTCGCCGCAATCGCCACAGGTTCGGGCCGTGAACAGATACACGCCGGGAGCGAGACCGGTGCGTTCGAGAGATGATCCCGGTCGGGACCGTCGTACCCGACGGGCACCGACGATGACGGCCAGGGTCAGCACGGACACCAGGGCGAGCCGGACCCAGAGGTCATCCATCGACGAACCCCGCCCCGA
>JAKEHF010000029.1 GCA_022615295.1 Actinomycetota bacterium
ACCACGGACACGTCGACCCCGGTGGGTCTCACCGTTGACATCTCGGTCTCAGACATCGGCAGCCATGATCTCAGGTGTAGCGACACCTTTGGCGGCAAGCGTCGGGTCGGGTGGCCTGCTGTCGCGTCTGATGCGTATCAGCCACACCAAGGCGACCACGACGATCCCTGCCTGAATCCCCCACCCCCACACGCCGACCAGCCTAGTGAAGACGGTTTCAGTGGTCTGGCCGTCGAGGAGCAGGTTGAGCCACAGACCCAAGCCGCCCTCCAACGTCGAGCCGAGCTGGGGAATGGTCAGTGTCGCCGCCATCATCGTGATCAGACCGACCGATGCCAGGACGAGAGTGGTCCGCCGCCATCGGGTGAAGGCCACTGCCAACGGGGCGACCAGGAATGGGATGGCCGGCACCACATAGCGTGGCCCCGCACCACCCGCATACGAGTTGCTCCACGCCACCTGGATCAGGAGCATCGCCGCCAGCGAGGCGGCGGCAACCGAGGCGTCGACGCGGCGACCACGTCTCCACATAACCGTCATACCGAGGATGGCCATCAGAAGCACCGGTGTAGCCACCAACAAACCACGTTGCGAGAAGAGGACATGGGCCAACCGGTCGAGACTCGGTCCGGGGAACGCGTCGAGGACACCGGCCGCCTCGGGCAGGACGTCGTTGAAAGCGGTCCACTGGTAGGCGAACACGAAGGGGCTGCCCGCCACCACGGTGTTGTACCAGGCGAGCAGACCCATTCCTGGGAGACCGCCGGTGACGAGCCAGCCGACCCGACGTCCGTGGAGGACGACGCCTGCCATCACCAGGACCGCAACGACGAGCACGACCGGGAGCTCGATCAGCACCGCGAGACCTGCGAGCAACCCGGCCCCCAGGAGCCCACCCCGGGTCGCGGTCGGACGGCGCACGAGGAGGAACGCGGAGAACACCATCAGGCCGGCCAGGACATGACCGAAGAGGAGACTCGAATAGACGAGGAGAAGGGTCCCCAAGGAGACGGCCATGGTGGCGGCGAGGGCGGTCTCGGGTTGGACCTCGCGAGCCCAGCGGTAGGCGAGGGCGGCGAGCAAGGCGGCGGGGACGCCAGCACTCCACACGGTCAGCCACCACAGCGGGATGTCGACGTCCTCCCTGGGCAGCTCGGAGACCATCACCCCCCCGGTGAGCCTGTAGGCCGCATAGAAGGGGACGGCGAGAAGGGGTTGACCAGGGGCCTTGTCGGAGTAGGTCACCTCCCCGCGAACTGCGAGATCACGTCCGAGGAGATGGTCGTAGCCGTCTATGGCCAAGGTGTGCGAGTCCCAGACGGCGGCGGTCAGGGCCAGACGCGACCCCTGTTGCTCGCCCCAGGGATGCATCAATGGGACCGTCACCGCCAAGACCAGGAACGCGACCGCCAAGCCCACTCCGAGAGCATGGGATGACTCGGCCCGGTGACGGGCCGGCAGAGGATGGGTCATCGGTTCCCTCGCCGGCAAACCATAACGCCACGACATCTGCTCTCGGGAGATCGTCGCCGGGGATGATCCCCTTGAGAACATCGCCCAGGAATCCGATCCAAACCAGGCTAAGTTGAATCGGCCGGCCGCAATGGAGAAGGTTGGTGAGCCCTTGACTCGAGACACGAGTCGTATAGCAGCCCGGGGCGCCCCGGAGGACATCACCATGTCGGTCATCGGGATCGGCCGGGTCGGTCTTCCCCTCGCCCTCAGCTTTGCCGACGCCGGTGTCCGGGTCTTCGGTGTCGATCGCAACCAGGAGCACGTCGACGTCATCAACTCCGGCGTCCTCCCTTTCATCGAGCACGGCGCCGGCCCCCTCCTCAAGGACGGGCTGGCCACAGGCAGATTCGTCGCCAGCACCGACTCCGCAGGGTCAGTGAGTGTCTCCGACGTAGTGGTGCTCACGGTGGGCACCCCCCTCAACACCGACATCAGGTCCGATACCAGCCAGCTCGTTGCGGCGCTGGCCGAGATCGGTCCCTCCCTCCAGCCGGGAACCCTGGTGATCACCCGATCCACGATCTCCCCGGGGACGACCGACCGGGTCGTCATACCCACCCTGGAGCGTCTCTCCGGGCTGAAGGTGGGTGAGGACCTGTTCGTCGCCTTCTGTCCGGAGAGGATCGCCGAGGGCAAGGCCGTGGAGGAGCTCAGGGAGTTGCCCGAGATAATCGGCGGGGCCGACTCGGAGAGCGGCGAGCTGGCCGCAGGAATGTTCAGACTCCTCAACCCCGAGAAGCAGCTCCACCTCACCGACCCCCTCTCCGCCGAGCTGGCCAAGCTGTACACCAATGTCTACCGGTACGTGAACTTCGCCCTGGCCAACGAGTACGCCCTGATCGCCGAGCACTACGAGCGAGACGCCCATCACATAATCCGCATGCTCCGGGACGGGTATCAGCGGGCCCCTATCCCCCTCCCCGGACCGGCGGGCGGGCCTTGTCTGTCCAAGGACGGCTACTTCCTCATCGAGGAGCTCACCTTCCCCGACTTCGTCCTCACCGCCTGGAAGATGAACGACTCGGTGCCGGCCCACCTCGTGCAACGGCTCCGGGACGCTCTCCGGCAGAAGGAGAAGGATCTCGACGGTCTCAAGGTGGCGGTGCTGGGACAGGCCTTCAAGGCCGACATCGACGACGACCGGCTATCACCGGCACGCCATGTGATCGAGATGCTGCAGAAATACGGCGCCGTAGTGGTGGTCCACGACCCCTACTTGTCCGATGTCGAGCTGGACACCGCGTTGCGTGACGCCGAAGCCGTGGTCCTGGCCACCAACCACTCCGTCTACTACGGCCTCGACATGAAGCGTCTCAAGGACCTGGTGGCACCGGGATGTGTCATCGTCGACGCCTGGTCGGTGTTCGACCCGGCACAGGCCGAGACACTCGACATCGAACTGCACACGTTCGGGCGTGGCTAAGGCTCCCCCGGCGCCGAGGGCCGGCCTCACCAGCGTGGTGGTGCCCGCCTACAACGAGGCGGAGAACATTCTCCCTCTCCTCCAAGGTCTCCAGGACGTGGTGGGAGATCGTCACGAGGTCCTTCTCGTGTACGACTTCGACGAGGACACCACCCTGCCCCCGGCCCGGGCCTTCGCCGCCGGTTACCCCGAGCTCCGTCTAGTTCGGAACGAGATCGGCCGCGGCGTCCTCAATGCCATGCGCGCCGGCATCGCCGCGGCTAGGGGCGACGTCGTGGTCATAGTCATGGCCGACCTCGCCGACGACATCATCCAGATCGAGGAGATGGCCAGCAGGGTGAGGGGCGGCGCCGGGGTGGTCGCAGGGTCGAGATATGCCCGGGGGGGAAGTCAGATCGGCGGGCCCCCCTTGAAGCGGACTCTGAGCCGATTGGCCGGGCTCAGCTTGAGATGGCTCACCAGGGTGGGGACCCACGACGCCACCAACAACTTCAAGGCGTACAGCCGGGACCTCCTCGACATGGTGGATGTTGAGAGCCGGATGGGGTTCGAGCTGGCGCTGGAGCTCACCACCAAGGCCCATCTCGCCGGCTTTCGTGTCGAGGAGATACCGACCACGTGGCGTGATCGGACCGCCGGCGAGTCGCGTTTTCGTGTGTTCGCATGGATGCCGGGCTATCTCAAGTGGTATCTCCGCTGCATCGCCGGCACCTGGTCGGGCCGGGCGAGACGGGCCCGGCGCCGACGTGCCCTGGGCTCCTAGATCGCCCCCACCGCGATCTGGCCTCTGATCCAGGGGACGACCTCGTCGAGCACCTCCTCGAGGGTGGTCGCCGCCTTGAAGCCGAGAACTCTCTCCGCCTTGTCCGTCGCCGGGATTCGCATCTGGACGTCGTGGGGAAAGGGCGGGTCCGAGACGTATCTGAACTCGCGGGCGTCACCATGCACGTAGCGCCAGACCAGCCTCGCCAGGTCGAGAACGGTCGTTGACACCGACGTCGAGATGTTGAAGTCCTCCAACTCGGACTCCTCGTGCTCGAGCGCGATGGCGATCCCCCGTGCGATGTCGCCCCCATAGGTGTAGTGACGCACCTGGGACCCGTCGCCGAGGATGTGGAGGGGGTCTTGACCCTTGAGCACCTTCTGCACCAAATCGGGCAGGACGTGACTCATGGCGAGGGTGATGTTGCCGCTCATCACCTCGGTGGCCCCCCGGGCCCTTCCCTCTCCCACGCCGACGCAGTTGAAGGGGCGGACGATGACGTAGGGCAAGCGGTGCTGCTCCCAGGCCGCCCTGGCGAAGTATTCGGTGCTCAGCTTCTGGAAGCCGTAGGAGGAGCGTGGAGGAGGAATCTCGAGCTCCGAGCCCTCCCGGCTCGGGAACTCGGTCGCCGACTCGAAGACCATCGACGACGACAGGACAAGCACTCGTCTCAGGGCCCCCCGACGATGGGCCTCCAGGGCGGCATCGAAGGTGGAGGCGATGATCCTTTCGTTCTCGGCGATCAGGTCGTAGGCATAGGAGTGGAAATACGTGATCCCCCCGATCATCGCCGCGCCTGCGATCAGATAGTCACACCCCTCGAGAAGATCGCCGAGCAGGGCGGCGTCCTTGGCATCACCTTCGACCTGGGTGAAATCGGGATGGTCGTCGAAGCTTCTCGTGAGCCTCCCGTACTTGGAGAAGTTGTCGAGCCCCACCACCTGGTGCCCACGGTGCAGGAGCTCCTGGACGACATATCCGCCGATGAAGCCGGCGGATCCGGTAATAAGGGTCCTGGTCACGGACGACCACCGTAACCGACTCGGGTCCAAGCGCCATGGAACGACATCACAGCACCGAGACAGCCACGCAGGGCAATGGGATGGCCGGAAGGGTGAGCCTGGTGGCGGCGACGGTCCTCTTCGGGCTGGCGGTGAGACCAGGCGCCGTGGGCCCGGCCCTCCTCGCCCTCGCCGGACTGGTCATGACCATCGTGGCGGCGGGTCGGACCAGACGCCGGACGCTCGAGCTCGACGACGAGACAACCTTCCTCGCCGCGGTGCTCAGCTTTGCCATCGTGGCGGCGGTGGCGCCGATGGCAGGTCTGTTCGGGCCGGCCACACCGCTGGTGGAGTCGATCCCCGCGATCCTCTGGGGTCTGATCGCTGCCGGCGTCTACCTGATGCGGTCACGATGGACCAAGACCCTCACCACCTGGACCGTGGCGACGGTCATGCTGATCACACTGGTCGCCGGTGTGGCGAGCCTCGCCCAAGTGCGCGGTGTCGGGATCGACGTCCTCTTCCTGCACACCGAGGCGGCGGAGGCGCTGCTCGACCTGGAGAACCCGTATACGGATGCGGTCAGCGTCGTCAACGGCTCCCCTACCGCCGGACCCGACGACCTGATCATCGGCTACCCCTATCCACCCGTGACCCTCGTCGGGTACTCCATCGGCGAGTGGCTGTTCGGTGACCCCCGCTTCACCAGCCTGATCGCCTTCACCCTGACCCTGGGTCTGCTCTCGTGGCAGGCGACGAGGGCCACCGACAGGAGACTTCTCCTCTGCGTCCTCCTGATGGCGGCCATGCCGGGGTGGCCCTTCGTCCTCCGGGGGAGCTGGACCGAGCCGCTGAGTCTGATGCTGATGGCCCTCCTCATCCCGCTGTGGCATCGGCCGATATCGTCGGGATCGGTGTGGGGTCTCGCGCTGGCCAGCAAGCAGTATTTCGTGGTCACCGCTCCGGCGCTGCTCAAAGGCGGCGACGCACGGTGGAGGACCCGTGCACTGGTCGCCGTCGGGGTCACCCTGGCGACACTCTCGGTCCCACTCGTCATCGACCCCTCGGCGTTCTGGGACGCCGCCGTTGCCTTTCACTCGACGACGCCTCCCCGCACGGACGCCAGCAACCTGGTCGGGCTTCTCGCCGCCACCGGGGTGGCCTGGGACCCTCCGTTCTGGCTGGGTCTGGTGGCAGGAGCGATCACCTGCACTCTCCTCAGCCTTCGGGCCCGAGATGCTCCGGGTCTGTTGCTGGCCATGATCGGGGGGTTGGGGGTGTCCTTCTTCCTCTCCTCACAGGCGTTCGGGAACTACTGGTTCCTCCTCGCCGGCATGTCGATCCTGGTCGCCGCCCCATGGAGGGAGATGGGGTCCACCGGGACCTAGGCCGGGTCACCGCATGGAGAGAAGCGTCTCCAGCTCGGACGGCGAAAGTTCCGACATCCCTCTCAGGAACATGCGATTGGGCACGTTGGGGATCCCATCCCGGGCGTAGCAGGACAACGCTCGCGACAGGAGATCGGGGACCATGATCTCGTCACCCAGGGGACACGAGCTCCTGACAGCGACCATCACGTTCATACGCTCGACGATGGCATCGTGGCTCCATGACAACCCGCCACTCCCCTCGAGCTGTCCTCGGCGATCGGTTCCATGATCGCCGGTGAAGACCACGACGTCGTCGTCGGCGATCAATCCGGCCAGTTCGATCATGAAACGGTCGATGCACTCGACCTGTCGCTGGAAGAGCAGCTCACGAGTCTCCAGGTCGACCCCGTCGAGCAAGAAGGTGGCGCCCGAGCCCCTCGGGTCGACGTCGAGTGTGCACATCTCGTCGAGATAGAAAGGGGGGTGTGGTGCGACCAGATGGGCGAAAACGAAACTCGGGGTGGCGTCATGACTCATCGCCGCCGCATTTGCCCGAAGCCAGTCCATGGTGTGAATGGTCCCTGTGGTGAAGGCATGCCCGAGCCGCTGCCAGACCACGGGCCCGAGGATGGTGTCGTAGAGAGTGAAGAACATCGCCTCGTCGAGGAACGGCGAGGACACGCAGACGTCGTAGCGAGGCCCGCAATCGCTCCCGCTCCACCCCGATTCCACCATCAACGTCTCGTACCCGGCGGCATCGAGAGTCTCCACGATCCTGCTCCGACCACCGATGACGTCCTGGAGCGTCTGGGTGAGGGCGCCGTTGCGTGGAGCGTCGACCACCGGGTGGCCCATCTGAAGGAGGCTCGACACCGAGAGATCGGTCGTCCAGTAGCTGCTCCATGCCGAGACCGGGACCTGGAGGCCCGCCTCCGTCAATGATCTCCCCTGCTGGTCCTGGCCGGCGTCGAGACGACGCTCGTGGATACCGGGGTAGCCGTCGAGGACGACGACGAACACATCGGGGGTGGTGGTGAGCTGCACCTGGATCGCAGAGGCGGGGGTCAGCTCGGCTTCCCCATAGCCGACCCAGCTCCGGTAGAGCGAGATGGCGACACCCGAGGCCAGGGCAACTCCCAAGGCAATCGTCAGCGCCCAGGTGGCAACCGACTGACCCAGCCTGACGATCGCCAGCACGGCGAGGAGGACGATCCCCGTGAGCGCCAGCCACCCGACCGGCTCGCCCAGGATCTGGACGGCGCGACCGCCGACCATCGACAACACGGTCACCATGAACACGACCATGACAGCCCTGCGGCGGTCCAGGCCGGCTCCGGCCAACCCCCGGCACCCCACCGCACTGATCAGTAGCACCGCCGAGCCCATCAGGATGAGCCGTTCGGGGTGGGGTATGCCGGTGACGTTCTCGGCCATGACCCGTAGCGGCCAGGAGAAGGAGGCCACGACGAGAAGCGCCCACTCCGGCCAACGCAGCCCACGGCCGCTACTCGAGTCTGTGTTGCTCACCCTCGGGCCGATGGCCCAATCACCATGTCGTCATCCCGCCTCGGCGACCTCACGGAGCTCTCGTCTCAACTCGTTGATCTCGTCACGGAGACGTGCCGCATACTCGAAACGCAGATCCTTGGCGGCCTCGTGCATCTCCTCCTCGAGACTGAGGACGAGCCGTGCCAGATCGGCCCCCTCCAGATCGATGGGAGCCCGTCGCTCCACCTCGCGGCGGCGACGGCCGGCCGCAGGTGCCTCGGTCTGCACCAATTCGAGGATGTCGGAGACCTTCTTGCGGACCGTCTGGGGGTCGATGCCATGGTCGGTGTTCCACTCCTCCTGCATCCTCCGCCGCCGGTTGGTCTCGTGGATCGCCTTCTTCATCGAGTCGGTGATGTTGTCGGCGTACATCACCACCTGACCGTCGACGTTGCGAGCCGCCCGGCCGATGATCTGGATGAGCGAGGTCTCGGAGCGGAGGAAGCCCTCCTTGTCGGCGTCGAGGATCGCCACCAGGGAGACCTCGGGGAGGTCGAGCCCCTCACGTAGCAGGTTGATCCCGACCAGCACGTCGAACTCGCCGAGACGGAGCTCACGCATGATCTGCACCCGCTCCAGGGTGTCGATCTCCGAGTGCATGTAACGGGCCCTCACCCCCATCTCGAGCAGATAGTCTGTGAGGTCCTCGGCCATCTTCTTTGTGAGCGTGGTCACCAGGACCCTCTGGTTGCGAACCGCCCTCTCCCGGATCTCATTGAGGAGGTCGTCGATCTGGCCCTTGGTCGGCCGGATCATCACCTCGGGGTCGACGAGACCGGTAGGTCTGATGATCTGCTCGACGACCTGCGCCGAGTGGGAGATCTCGAAGTCGGACGGGGTCGCCGACAGGAAGATGATCTGGTTGGCCTTGTCGAGCCACTCGTCGAAACGGAGCGGCCGGTTGTCCATCGCCGAGGGGAGCCGGAAGCCATGCTCGACCAGGACCTCCTTGCGTGACCGATCCCCCTCGTACTGACCGCCGATCTGGGGCACGGTCACGTGGGACTCGTCGATGATCGTGAGATAGCCGTCGGGGAAGTAGTCGAGGAGGGTGTAGGGAGCCTCACCGGGGGCCCGACCGTCGAGATGACGTGAGTAGTTCTCGATACCCGAGCAGAAGCCGACCTCACGCATCATCTCCAGGTCGTAGTGGGTGCGCATGCGGAGACGTTGCGCCTCGAGCATCTTTCCCTGACCCTCCAGCTCGGCGAGACGGTCCGCCAACTCCACCTCGATCTGGGTGATTGCCTTCAACATCCGCTCCCTCTCGGTCACGTAGTGGGTCGCCGGGAAGACGAAGAGCTCCCGCATCTCCTCCACCACCTCGCCGGTCACCGGGTTGAGCCGGAGGATCCGCTCCACCTCGTCACCCCAGAACTGGACCCTGACGATCGTCTCCTCGTACGAGGGGAACACCTCGAGGGTGTCGCCACGGACCCGGAACTTCCCCCTGACCAGGTTGACCTCGTTGCGCTCGTACTGGATGGCGACGAGTCGCTTGATGACATCGGCCATCGGGTACTCCACCCCTTGGACGAGACGGAGGAGCTGGCCCTCGTACTGCTCCGGGGAGCCGAGACCGTAGATCGCCGAGACCGAGGCGACGATGACCATGTCGCCCCTCACCAGCAAACCTGCCGTCGCCGAGTGACGCAACCGGTCGATCTCGTCGTTGATCGTGGCGTCCTTCTCGATGTAGGTGTCGGTCTGGGGGATATAGGCCTCGGGCTGGTAGTAGTCGTAGTAGGAGACGAAGT
>JAKEHF010000176.1 GCA_022615295.1 Actinomycetota bacterium
CCGGAGGCCAGGGAGCAGGTCTATGAGATCCCCCGTGACGAGCTGTTCCTGGTCGGCACCGCCGAGGTGCCGCTGGCCGCCTATCGAGGTGACGAGATCCTCGAGATCGCCGACCTCCCTCTCCGTTACGCCGGGTTCTCCACCTGTTTCCGCCGCGAGGCGGGCACGTATGGCAAGGACACCGCCGGGATCTTTCGGGTCCATCAGTTCGACAAGGTGGAGATGTTCGTCTTCACCACCCCCGAGACGTCCCCGGACGAGCACGACCGGCTCCTCGCTGTGGAGGAGGACCTGGTCCAGGAGCTCGATATCCCCTATCGGGTGGTCAACGTGGCCGTCGGCGATCTGGGGGCCTCGGCGGCGAAGAAGTACGACATCGAGGCCTGGTTCCCCGGAGAGGGGGCCTACCGGGAGATCACCTCCTGCTCAAACACCACCGACTACCAGGCCCGACGCCTCAGGGTGAGGATCCGTGGCGTGGGCTCCAACGTGATCGCCCACACCCTCAACGGGACCGCCTGTGCCGTGGGTCGGACCATCCTCGCCATCCTGGAGAACCACCAGCAACCCGACGGGTCGGTGGTGATACCGGAGGCTCTGCGTCCCTACACCGGCTTCGATGTGATCGGGCCGTGAGTGAGACCACCGACCCGATCTTCGCCCGTATAGCCGCCCGCTACGACCTGATCAACCGAGTGCTCTCGCTGGGCAGGGAGCGGGAGTGGCGGGGTCGCGGTGTGGCGATGCTCGGTCCGGGGACGGTCCTCGACCTCGGCTGTGGAACGGGAGCGACCGACTTCGGCGAGCGCCGGGTGATCGGTCTCGACCCGGTCGTCGAAATGCTCGCCCTGAGCCCGGTGGCGGCCAAGGTGGCCGCTGTCGGAGAGGCCATTCCCTTGGCCGACGGGTCGGTCGACTCGGTGTTCTCGGCGTACGTGTTCAGGAACCTGACCTCGGTGAGCGACACCCTCGCCGAGATCCACAGGGTCCTGGTGCCCGGGGGGATCGCCGTGATCATCGACCTCACCCGTCCCCGGGGGAGACTCAGGAAGGGCCTGCATCGTATCGGGACTGCGGTGGTCCTCCCCCTTGTCGGGTTTTTGTTTGCAGGGGCCTCCCGGGAGTATTGGTACCTGCATCGGTCACTCGACGCCCTGCCTCGCCCCGAGGTCATCTTCGCCGAGGGCCCGTTGGTGCTGGAGGAGGTGTGGCGGGTCGGTCTGTGGGGGTTTGTCTACGGCGCCCGGCTGCGAAAACCCTCCCCGACGCGAGGGACACGAGGTCTCGGCGGCCGGGCGGGGTCAGGCGGTCATGAGTAGCGTGGCCGGGAAGTTCGACGCCAGGTGAGGATGGAGACGCTGCAACACGATGTGCTGATCGTAGGTGGCGGCGGTGCGGGGCTGCGTGCCGCCATCCAGGTTGCCCGTGGCCATCCTCAGGCGAGTGTGGGCATCGTCTCCAAGGTCTATCCGATGCGCAGTCACACCGTCTCCGCGGAGGGTGGTGCCGCCGCCGTCATCTCCGAGGAGGACTCGCTCGACGCCCACGCCTACGACACGATCTCCGGCTCGGACTGGCTCGCCGACCAGGACGCGGTGGAGGTCCTCGTCGAGGAGGCGCCGCGTGAGATGATCCAGCTCGAGCATTGGGGTTGTCCCTGGAGCCGCAAGCCGGACGGCCGCGTCGCGGTCCGCCCCTTCGGGGGGATGAAGCTCGAGCGCACCTGGTTCGCTGCTGACAAGACCGGCTTCCACCTCCTCCACACCCTCTTCCAGACCTCGCTCCAGTATCGGAGCATCATCCGTTACGACGAGTGGTTCGTCACGAGCCTCATCGTCGAGGAAGGGCGATGCCAGGGGGCCACGGCCATCGAGATCCGCACGGGGGAGATGCGAGCGATCGGGGCTCGGGCGGTGATCCTCTGCACCGGTGGCGGGGGGCGGGTGTATCCCTTCACCACGAACGGCAACATCAAGACAGGTGACGGGATGGCCCTCGCCTATCGGTCCGGTGTCGCCCTCAAAGACATGGAGTTCGTCCAGTACCACCCCACCGGGCTGCCCGGGACCGGGATACTGATCACCGAGGCGGCCCGTGGCGAAGGGGGGATCCTGGTCAACAACGAGGGTCGCCGTTACCTCCAGGACTACGACCTGGGCGAGCCACTCGATGTCAGGGATCCCAACCATCCCCAGAAGCGCACCATGGAGCTCGGCCCCCGGGACCGTCTTTCCCAGGCATTCATCCACGAGCGGGAGGCAGGGCGCACCTTCTCCGGACCGGACGGCGATTACGTTCATCTCGACATCCGCCACCTGGGCAGGGAAACCATCGACAAGAAGCTCCCGATGGTCCGGGAGCTGGCGGTGAGATACGTGGGGATCGACCCCGTCGCCGAGCCGATACCCGTGCGAACCGTCGTCCACTACATGATGGGTGGCATAGACACCGACATCTTCGGGCGCACCACGCTGCCCGGTCTCTTTGCCGCCGGTGAGTGCGCCTGTGTCAGCGTGAATGGCGCCAACCGGCTCGGATCCAACTCGCTCACCGAGATCCTCGTCTTCGGAGCCCGAGCCGCCGAGGCCGCGCTCAGCCATGCAGGCCAAGTGGGGCCCACCGAGCAGAGCCTTCTCGCCGAGTCGGTCGCCGCGGAACGCACCCGGCTCGACGAGACCCTGTTTCGGTCCAACGGGGGGGGTGAGACCGTGGCCGGCATTCGCACCGATCTGCAGACCACGCTCGAGGAGGGAGCGGGGATCTTTCGAGACGAGAGAACCCTGGAGCGGGCCTGCGCCACGATCACCGATCTCAAGAAGCGTTATGAGAAGCTGGTACTCGTCGACACGAGCCGCATCTTCAACACCGAGTTGATCGCCGCACTCGAGCTGGGTGCGTTGCTCGACGTCGGTGAGGCCATCGCCCACAGCGCGCTGGCCCGGGCCGAGTCGAGAGGGTCCCACCAGCGGTTCGACCACCCAGAGCGGGACGACGTCGGCTTTCTCAAGCACTCCCTCGCGTATCGCACCGAGGGTGCGCCCCGCATCGACTACAAGGAGGTCACCATCACCCGCTGGCCGCCCGGGGAGAGGGTCTATGGCACAGCCTGAGCAGGTCACCCTCGAGGTGTTCCGTTATCAGCCGGAGGATGCCCCCGAGCCCTACTTCCAGAGCTACGAGGTGGATTACCGGGAGAACTGGGTGGTTCTCGACGCCCTCAACCACGTCAAGGCGGACCAGGACCCCAGCCTTAGCTTCCGCTGGTCGTGCCGCATGGGGATCTGCGGGAGCTGCGGCATGATGGTCAACGGCGAGGCAAAACTCACCTGTGAGACGTTCATCAGTGACTACCGAGACGGCACGATCAGGATCGAGCCGCTGAGTCACTTCCCGGTGATCCGGGATCTCGTCATCAACATGGATGACTTCATGGAGAAGCTGCCCACGGTCTCACCGTGGTTGATCAGGCAGGAGGAGAAGCCTCTGGAGATGGGCGAGTACTCCCAGACCCCGGGCCAGGTGGCGCAGTACAAGCGATTCAGCCTCTGCATCAACTGCATGCTGTGTTACTCGGCCTGTCCGGTGTATGGGCTCGACTCCACCTTCACCGGACCGGCGGCGTTGGCCCTTGCCGAGCGTTACAACCTGGACAGCCGTGACCAAGGCAACCGGGAACGGGCCGGCGTGGTCACCGCCCA
>JAKEHF010000177.1 GCA_022615295.1 Actinomycetota bacterium
GGGAGGGAGAGCGCCACGGTGCCGGACATCACACGCCGTCTCGTCTCGTGCCCGATCTCGACGAGTCGTCCCTCCATCGCCCTGACATCCGCGACGAAGGCCCCCACCTGTTCGGCGAGCGCGTGCACGACCCGGTTGACCATCTCGCCCTGCTGACGAGCCCGCTCGGCCAGCACGTCGAACAGGGCCCTTCTCAGCTCCCCGACTGCAAGACTCGGCACCCGGGCCGCACCCTCGGGCAGATGGTGCTCGGGCACCCTGATCAGGTGCTCGCCGGCGCCTTCGGCCTCGAGAAGCCGGGTGAAGTCGGTGACCGCACCCAAGGAGCCGGGGGGAAGCCTGTTGATCACGCTGACCACCGCGGCACCACGGGAAGCGGCTCGACGCAGCACCTCCCAAGGCACCTGGTCCGCATACCTGAGTGCTGAGACGACGAACACGACAATGTCGGCCCGGTCGATGAGCGATTCGGCGACCCGTCGGTGCTCGGTGTCGGTGGAATCGATGTCGGGGGTGTCCACCAAGGTCATGTGACGCAGCACCGGGGCGGCTCCGGCAATCACGACTCCCTCGCCGGCATCCTCCACCTCGGTCCCCTCGAACACCACGAACAGTGGCGCCCGGGTGGTCGGCCTCCGGGGACCGGTGGCCGAGAGGTCGAGACCGGTCAGGCTGTTGATCAGTGTCGACTTACCCGACCCGGTGGGGCCGGCGAAGACCACCAGCAAGGGAGATCCGGGCTTCTCGAGACGCGGGAGCAGATAGTTGCGGATCGTCTCGCTCAGGTCCCGGCAGCGCCGCGCCAACTCGAAGTCCACCCGCAGATCGAGGGCCTCGAGGGCAGCGGCGAGACGCGTCACCCCGTCAGGCAGCCGGTCACCTCTCCTGACTGCGACCACGACCCCGATTGTGGCACGGGGCCGTCGCATTCAATGGTCAACCGGTCCAGCCGTTGGTGGGCCTCTCGAACCAGACGTGGACCTGACCGGTCCCAGTGGCGTTCTCGTAGTCGCTGAACAGCACCCCCTTGGCGACACAATCCGGGCCCCCCACCGATCCCAACATCATCAGGTAGTGGCCGAAGTCACCCTCGGGGCTGTACTGGAAGTAGTCCTCCATCGACTCCACGATCCTGCGATGGTTGCCCTGCTCCATCCACTGCAGACGAAGCTCGTCTGCCGCCCGGGCCTCCGGGGTGATGATGTGGACCGGGTCGGACGCCTCGTGCTTCGTGATCTGCTTGAGGGGCCAGAAGGTGTGGCTCATGCCGCCGGAGGCGAGCACTACCACCCGCCGGTCGAGTCTCCGCGCCGCCTCACCTATGGCCTCACCCATGGTGAGGAAGTCGTCCGGCTCGCCGGTCTGGACCACCGATACGGACACGACCCGCTCGTCGGCGCGCAGATAGTGGACCAGGTTGATGGTGGCGTAGTAGACCGGCAGAAAGTCGTCCTCGCTGGCATGAGTCGGGGTGCCAAGCTCCTGGCCCAAGGAGGCGGCGAGCAGGGCCAGCTCGGGGTCTCCCGGGTAGTCATAGGGAATGCCGGCCATGCCACGGGGAAGCTCCGAGGATGTCATGTGACCCCGTCGATGGGCGTGCGCCGAGATGACGTGCTCGACGGTGGTGAACCAATGAGAGTCGATAATCACGATCGTGTCCGGCTGAAGTCTTGCCAGCACCTCCTCCTTGAGGCGGATCAGACCCGGTACCAGGCTGATCTCCTCACCCTCGTTGAGCTCGCGTCGCGTCGCCTCGTCGAACATGATGGTGGGGGCATGGCTGACCAGGCCGACGCCGACGATCTCTCCCATTTGACCTCCGAAACGTTAGGAAGCGAATGAGATCCTAATCGTCGGGCACCAGCGCGAGCCCGTCCGCGGTCGCAGTGACGAGCCTCAGCAGACGTGCCAGCTCGTGCCGATCGTCCTCGTCGAGTCTCTCGGTGACCATCGACTCATAACGGTTGAAGACGGGGAATACGCTCTCGATCTTGGTGACTCCGGGCTCCCGCAGCTCGACCACCACCTTCCTGCCGTCGTCGGGATGCCTGCTCCTCGTCACGAGACGTGACCGCTCCAGCGTCTGCAACATCCCGCTAAGCGTCCCTTTGGCAAGACCGCAATCCTCGGCGAGCTGGCCGGTGTCCCTCTCGCCCCAGACCCACAGCACGAAGAGGATGGTGAATCCTCCCCAGGTGAGCCCCTCGGGGCCCAGCACCTCCCGCTCGATACGATTGCGCACCGCATTGGCGGCGCGGTAGATGTTGGAGACTGCGGCCAATGCGGTGAAGTCGAGCTGTCTGTCCCCCAACCTCGCCCTGATGTCGCGCTCGGCCTCGAGGACGACACCGGGATCGTGGTCGCTGAGTGGTCGTGGCATGAATTCACCTGTCGGCTGAGGAGCGCGGGCAGTTTATCCTTGGCTACCCGACGATCCGTGAGCACATAATGCCCTCCACACGTGTCGAGATCTCATCGGTGGCGGTGTCACCGGACCACTTCATCGGGGGTAAGCGCGTTCCCTCGAAGGACCGATTCGAGATCCGCTCGCCACTCGACTGGGACTGGAAGCTCGCCGACGTGGCCCGTGGGGACTCGCTCACAGCTGATCGGGCGGTGAGCGCAGCCGTCGAGGCCTTCCCGGCCTGGGCGGCCCTGGGCCCGGAGCTCCGGGCCGATTACCTGCACCGGCTCGCCGACATCATCGACGAGAACATCATCGAGCTTGCCCTGGTGGAGTGTGTCGACATGGCGATGCTGCAGGAGAGTCTGGAGGCCAGGGTGATCCATCGGGGGGCGGAGAACTTCCGCAACTACGCCGACCTGGCGAGCGGCTACCAAGGCCGGGTGTGGTCCTCGAAGGGGACCGACAACCGGGTGCAACGGATGCCGGCAGGCCCAGCGGTGATCATCACTCCGTGGAACGCCCCGTGGCTCCTGTCCACCTGGAAGATCGCACC
>JAKEHF010000178.1 GCA_022615295.1 Actinomycetota bacterium
GCCGAGGTCACCGCCAGCTCGGTCTTCTCGATGATCCCCGTCAGCAGCTCATGCATCGGCAAACTGGTAGGACCGGGTCACGGCCTCCAGTCTCCGGGTGAGCTCGGCGGTGTCGATCTCGCCGATCTCCGCCAACTCGACCAGACGCTCGCCGAGATGGGTGAAGACCACGTCGAGACGGCGCTGCAGATGAGCCCTCACCTCCCCGGCGAGCGAGGGGCCGTCGAGGATTCTCTCCGCCACCGGTTCGGAGGCCAGTGCGGCGGACACCGCGGCCATGGCGGCCAGCCGCGGTGTGGGAGTGGCGGCGACGGTCTCCCGAACGTGGCCGAACCAGCCGTCGACCGCCTCGTCGATGAGGATGGGGACGCCACTGAGGGCGACCATGGGAGCTCGACGACTGACCACCACGGCCCTGGCCCGTGTGGTCATCTCCCCGGTGAGCGTGTCGGCCACTCGACGCAGCCAGAGGGCGAGGTCGGCCGGGGAGGGCTCCACCCGCCGACGCCACCGTCTGAGCCGCCACGGCTTCTCCGGCGGGGCGGGAACCTCGATCCCGGCCCAGGGTCTCGGCTCCTCCCCGAGACGTCCCGCAGACCGCGCCGCATCCCGGATCTCCTCCGCCAGGTCGTCGAGAAGCCGGGCCGTCTCCTCCAGCTCGCCGATGAGGCCCCGGACCCCATCGAGGGTGGTGTTCATCACCCTGTACACCATCTCCCGCTGCCGGACGTCGCGGTCACGGGCGATGTCATAGAGACGTCTCCGCAGCTCACGGATGGCGAGCGAGGGCACCTGATGGGCCGGCCCGGCGAGATGATGCTCGGGGACACGGAGCACGTCGTCGTCGATTCCCTCCTTGCGGACCAAGCTGCGGAAGTCAGAAAGCGCCGCCTCCGCTCCAGGCAGGGCGCGGTTGAGGACCGGGATGACGGCTGCGCCTCGGGAGAGGGCCCTGCGCAGCACCTCCCAGGGGACCGCGTCGGCATAGCGAAGACCGGAGCAGACGAAGACCACGATGTCGGCGTGGTCGATCAAGGTCTCGGCGACCACGCGGTGGTCGGCGGCGGTGGAGTCGATGTCGGGAGTGTCCACCAGGGTCATGTGCTCGAGGATGGGCGCCTCGCCGAGACAAACCACGCACTCGACCCCGCCCACCGTCATCCCCGCCTCATGACGGCCGGTGCGCGCCAGCACGAGGGGGGTCTTGGTAGTGGGTCGGAGGGGCCCCGTCGGCGACAGGTCGAGCCCGGCGAGACTGTTGACGAGCGTCGACTTCCCCGATCCGGTGGGCCCGGCGACGACGACGAGGAGCGGCTCCCCGGGGTTGTCCAGCCGGGGGACCAGATAGCTGCGGATCACGCCGGCGAGACGGTCACACTCCGGGGTGAGATCCTCCCCGACGATAGCCGTCGCCCGCAGATCGAGGGTCTCCAACGCCGAGGCGAGACGACCTAGCTCGTCGGGCAGCCGGTGCGGTCTTCTTACAGCGACCACCCCGAGGATTGTGGCACGGGTGGCCCGCCGCTCCTGGGTTTAGACGGTCCAGCCCCCTTCGGGCCGCTCGAACCAGACATGGACCTGGCCGGTACCGGTGGCATTCTCGTAGTCGGAGAACATCTCGCCCTTGGCCACGCAGTCGGCGCCGCCGATCGACCCCAGCATCATCAGGAAGTGGCCAAAGTTTCCCTCGGGGCTGTGCTGGAAGTAGTCCTCCATGCTCTCGACTATCCGACGGTGGTTGCCCTGTTTCATCCACTCCAGACGCAGCTCGTCGGCCTCCCGTGCCTCGGGCGTGAAGATGTGGACGGGGTCGGACGCCTCGTGCTTGGTGATCTGCTTCAGCGGCCAGAAGGTGTGGCTCATCCCCCCGGAGGCGAGCACCACCACTCTCCGGTCGATACGGGAGACCGCCTCACCGATGGCCTCGCCCATTGTCAGGAAGTCGTCGCTCTCCCCCGTCTGCACCACCGAGACCGACACGATGCGCTCGTCGCTGCGCAGATAGTGGACCAGGTTGACCGTGGCGTAGTAGACGGGGAGGTAGTCGTCGAAGCTGGCGTGGGTCGGGGTCCCCAGCTCCTGGCCGAGGCTGGCGGCGAGAACGGCCAGCTCTGGGTCTCCCGGATAGTCGTAGGGAATGGCCACCATGCCTCGTGGGAGCTCCGACGAGGTCATGTAACCGCTCCGTCGCTCGTGGGCCGAGATCACGTGCTCCACGGTGGTGAACCAGTGGGAGTCGATGATGACGACGGTGTCGGGGCGTAGCCGGCTGAAGACCTCCTCCTTGAGCCGGATGAGACCGGGCACCAGGCTGATCTCCCTGCCCTCGTTCAACTCGTAGCGGATCGTCTTGTCGAGCATGATTGTGGGGGCGTGGCTGATCAGCCCCGCGCCAACGATCTCACCCATTGCCACTCCTCGTCGGGAACCTGGACGCCAAGCCTACAGTGCCTCCTGATGCCATCACCGCGTGTGGAGATCTCCTCAGTGGCGGTGTCACCCGACCACTTCATCGGCGGCAAGAGGGTCCCCTCCGACCGGACGTTCGAGTCGCGCTCCCCCCTCGACTGGGACTGGAAGCTCGCCGACATCGCCCGTGGAGACGCCCTCACCGCCGACGCCGCAGTCGTTGCCGCCGTGTCCGCCTTCCCCGACTGGGCGGCCCGGAGCCCCCAGGACCGAGGGGCGGTGCTTCATCGCCTGGCCGACCTGATCGACGACAACATCGCCGACCTTGCCATGGTGGAGTGCGTCGACATGGGCATGCTCCTCGAGAGCCTGGAGAAGCGGGGGATCCACCGTGGTGCGGAGAACTTCCGCAACTACGCCGACCTGGCCGGCAAATACGAGGGCCGGAGTTGGTCGTCAAAGGGCACCGACAACCGTGTGCAACGGATGCCGGCGGGACCGGCGGTGATCATCACCCCGTGGAACGCACCGTGGATCCTGTCCACGTGGAAGGTGGCGCCGGCCCTGGCGGCCGGGAACACGGTGATCCTCAAGCCGGCGGAATGGTCGCCGCTGAGCGCCTCCCTGCTGGCCGACCTCACTGCCGAGGCCGGGGTGCCCCCGGGGGTGTTCAACGTGGTCCAGGGGATCGGCGAAGAGGTGGGTGCGGCGCTGGTCGGGGACCGGCGGGTGCGCCGGATCTCGCTGACCGGCTCGCCGGAGACGGCCCGGCACATCGGGGTGGCCGCGGCGCGCAACATCGTGCCCTTCACCGCGGAGCTCGGGGGCAAGGGACCCTTCCTGGTGTTCGCCGACGCCGACCTCGACGCCGCCGCTAGGAAGGCCGCCGGTCAGTACGACGACGCCGGCCAGGTGTGTCTGGCCGGGACCCGTCTCCTCGTCGAGGAGGGTGTCGCCGCCGAGTTCATCGAGCTGTTCGGGGTCTACACGGACAAGCAGGTGCTCGGCGACAGCCGAAGCCCGTCGACGACCGTCGCCCCGCTCATCCACCCCGACCACCTCCGGCGGGTGGAGGGGTTCGTGGAGCGGGCACGGGAGGCGGGCGACCGGGTGGTCCGTGGCGGTGAGCGATGGAAGGAGGACGGTCTCTGGTATCTGCCCACGCTGGTGGAGCCCAGGTCGAACCACTCCGAGATCGTCCAACGGGAGGTCTTCGGCCCGGTGCTCACCTTCCAGACGTTCCGCGACGAGCGGGAGGCGGTGGAGCTGGCCAACTCCACCGAGTATGGGCTCTCCGCGATCGTCTACACCGGCTCCGAGGAGCGCGCTTTGAGGGTGGGATCGGCGATCCGTGCCGGGACCGTCTGGGTGAACACCTTCCTGGTGAGGGACCTGACCGCTCCGTTCGGGGGTTGTCGCATCTCGGGCATCGGCCGTGAGGGCGGCGACTACGCCCTCGACTTCCACTCGGACCTGAAGACCCTGCAGATCCTGCAGGAGACCACCGCCTAGCTGCGGAGCCCTATGTCCCCACCCTCGAGCGGGGGGGGCTGCGGAGCGTCGTGCCGGACCTCCAGGAAACACCAACCCTGTGATAGA
>JAKEHF010000179.1 GCA_022615295.1 Actinomycetota bacterium
TCGAGCCCGGGTGTCCCCCCAGAGGTCACCTCTCTCACAAGGCTCGCCCGTTACAACGACCTCGCGTCGGTCGCCACGCGCCTCGAGGGAGGCGGGGTGGCCGCGGTGGTGGTCGAGCCGGTGGCCGGGAACATGGGTTGTGTCCCCCCCGTGCCCGGCTTTCTCGAGGGATTGCGACGGCTTTGTGACCAGACCGGGACACTCCTCGTCTTCGACGAGGTGATGACCGGTTTCCGAGTCGCACGGGGCGGCGCCCAAAGTCTCTACGAGGTGACGCCCGATCTAACCACTCTCGGAAAGGTGGCGGCCGGCGCCACGCCGGGTGCGCTCTACGGGGGCAGGGCGGACCTCATGAGGATGGTCTCCCCGGACGGGCCGGTCTATCAGGCGGGAACCATGTCGGGCAACCCACTGGTCACCGCCGCCGCCATGGCCACATTGAATCGTCTCACCGATGACCTCTACGAACGATTCGATGCCGCAGGTGAGAGGATGGCCGCCGAGTTGCGCCGGGTGGCCGGTCAGGCCGGCCACCCGATAGTGGTCAACTACGTCGGAGGGATGATCGGGGTATTTCTCGGAGTCGAGCAGGTCCGGAGCTGGGACGACGTCGCCGAACTCGACAGGGGTCTATTCGCCAGGTTCTTCCACGCCGCCCTCGACCGCGGCGTGCTTGTGCCCCCCTCCCCGTACGAGACCTGGTTCCTCATGGAGGCCCATCTCGGCGACATGCTCGACAGGGCCATCGAGAACATCGGGGCGGCCCTCCAGGAGACACTGAGATGAGGCTGCTCGCCGCCCTGGGTCGCCAGCCGCTGGACCGTCCCCCGGTGTGGCTCATGCGCCAGGCGGGGCGCTATCTGCCCGAGTACCGGGCGATCCGGGCCAAACATGACTTCCTGCAGGCCATGACCACCCCGGAGCTCGCCGCGGAGATCACCCTCCAGCCGTTGCGCCGGTTCCCCCTCGACGCCGCGATCGTGTTCGCCGACATCATGAGCCCCCTCCCCGCGATGGGTGTCGAGGTGGCGTTCGACCCTGGACCCCGACTGACACCGATTGCCCCCGAGGACGTGGCCCTCCTGGGCGACCCTGACCCGGCCCGTGTGGCCTACCTCACCGAGACCATAAAGCTGGTGCGGGAGGGTCTCGACCCCGCTGTCGCCACCATCGGCTTCGCCGGTGCTCCGGTCACACTCCTCGCCTACCTCGTCGAGGGCGGCGGGTCGAGACAGCTGCCCGCCTTGCGTCGTGCGCTCCACAGCGATGCTGCCTCACCTGCGCTGGAGACACTCGCCCGGGCCACGCGGAGCTATCTCCGGCTCCAGGTCGAGGCCGGCGTGGACTTGGTCCAGATCTTCGACACCTGGGCGGGTTGGCTGACTCCTTCCCAGTTCCGCGCCCTGGCCGCTCCGGCCATTCGTCATGTCATCGAGGGCCTCGGTGTGCCCACCATCTACTTCGCCCCGGGGGCGGCTCATCTCCTCGACCAGTTCCCCGCCCTGGGGGCCACCGGCTACGGGGTGGACTGGCGTCTCCCCCTGGACGAGGCATGGCGACTGATCGGAGAGGACAGAGTGGTCCAGGGAAATCTCGACCCGGCGGTGCTGCTCACCGACCCGGACACGGTGCGGCGAGCCACCCGTGCAGTGCTCGACGAGGCCGGCAACCGTTCGGGCCACATCTTCAACCTGGGTCACGGGGTGCTCCCCGACACCCCGGTGGAGTGTGTCGAGGCAATGGTCACCGAGGTCGTCGAGTCGGTGAGGGTCGGCGCCCGATGAGTGCCCCGGAGACCCTCGAAGGTTGGTTCGCACTCCACGACATCCGCCGTCTCGACCGTGCCCGATGGCAGACCTTGCCGTCCGCCGAGCGGGGGCGGGCCATCGCCGAGATCGTTGACCTGCTCGAACGGATGTCGTCCGATCCGGGATCCGGTCACACCGTGGCCTATCTCATCGTCGGTCACAAGGCCGACCTGCTCCTCTTTCATCTCCGCTCCGAGGTGGGCGAGCTACGCCGTTTGGAAGAGGCCTTCGACAGGACGACCCTCGCCGCCTTCACCACCCGGCCCTACTCCTTTCTCTCCGTGGTCGAGATCAGCAGACACGCCGCCCCCGAGGGCGGGGCCGAGACCATCGCCGACACCCCGTACGTCCAGACTCGTCTCTACCCGGAGATTCCGGCGCACGACGGGTTTGTCTGCTTTTACCCGATGAGCAAGAGGAGGGGACCGTGGGACAACTGGTACACCTTGACCTCCGACGAGAGAGCGGCGCTGATGCGAGCCCACGGCCGCACCGGCCGGCGCTACTCGGGGAGGGTGACACAGATCGTCACCGGGGCCATCGGTCTCGACGACTGGGAGTGGGGGGTGACCCTGTTCGCCGACGATCCACTCGTCTTCAAGAAGCTCGTCTACGAGATGCGCTTCGACGAGGTCAGCGCCCGTTTTGCCGAGTTCGGCCCGTTCCATGTGGGGGAGCGGATCCGGCCCGACGACCTGAAGGCATGGCTCGATGTCTGAGGTGACGGTGCTGTTGGCCGGTTTCGGTGGTCCGGAGACCCTCGACGAGGTCCCCCGCTTCGTCGAGAGCGTCCTCGGCCGGGTCCCCCCAGCCCACGTCATCCCCGAGGTGGTGGAGCGTTATCGCACGATCGGCGGCGGCTCACCGTTGCCCGCCACGACCCGTCTCCAGGCGGCCCTCCTCGAGGAGGAGTTGAGGGACCGGGGACACGACGTGAGCGTCCACGTGGGGATGCTCCATGCCAGCCCCACGATCGTCGAGACCGCCGCCCAGATCGCCGCCGCGGGCGTGGAGGACGTGGTGATGGTCAGTCTCGCCCCCTATCGATGCGAGGTGTCCACCGACGCCTATGAGCGGGCGGTGATGACGGAGTTGGGCAGCCGGGGGGTACGGGTCCACACCGGCCCCGACTGGAATCTCGAGCCGAGCTATGTGAGGGCGCTGGCGTCGAGACTCGACGAGACTTTGGCGTCGGCCCCGGCCGGAGCGTCCGTCATCTTCGCCGCCCACAGCCTCCCAGTCCGGATGATCGAACAGGGTGACCCCTACTCCGACCAGCTCGGCGCCACCGCCGCCGCGGTCGCCGGCATCCTCGGGCTCGAGACGTGGGCCCTCGGCTATCAGTCGGTCAGCGCCGCGGCCCGCGAGCCGTGGCTGGGTCCGTCGGTGGAGGAGCTGATCGACCGTTTCGTTGCCGCAGGAGCCGGGGCCGTCGTGGTCGACCCCATCGGGTTCATCGCCGACCATGTGGAGACGCTCTACGACAACGACGTGGAGCATCGTCGCCATGCCGCCGCCGCCGGTGTCGGGTTCCA
>JAKEHF010000180.1 GCA_022615295.1 Actinomycetota bacterium
CTGCCAGGGGCGGTTGTCTCACATCAATCGGCGGCGCACATGCTCGGGTTCCCCCTCCTCCCTCGGCTGCGGCCGACCATCACCGTCCCCAGTCACACGACCCACGTGTTTCCCGGAGTGACCGTGCGGCGGTGCTTTGATCTCGATCCCACACACGTGGCCGCCGTTGGCGACCTATCCGTCACCAATGTCCAGCGGACAGCCTTCGATCTGGCGGCAGTGCTGAGACCCAAGCTGTTCGACCGGGTCGCCGAAGCCCTGATCCTCGCCGAACGCATGTCTATCGACCAGCTCGAGGCTGTCGTGGATCAGGTTGCCCGCCGGGGAAAGCCTGGTAGTCGAGCGGCACGTGTGTTTATCGCAACTCGCGAAGGGACCCTGATCACGGCGTCGGCTCTCGAGCGCAAAGGGCGAACCGTGCTCGCAGCAGGCGGGCTCCCGAGTCCCGTCCCGCAGTACCCGATCCCATGGGATCCGCACCGACGCTTCGACGATGCATACCCGCAATCGAGGCTCGCCATCGAGTGGGACTCACGGGCATGGCACCTCCAGCGGGAGGCGATGACGTCTGATCGACGTCGCGATCGTGACGCCGCGTCGCACGGTTGGCTGGTTCTCCGATTCACCTACGAGGACTTGAAGTCGAGACAGGGAGAGGTCGTCCCCACCGTTGCCACTCTGCTCAAGACCCGCCAACCCTGAAACACTGCGAACCCAGGGTTCCCAGCCCCGCTGAGCGGGTCCACCAACCCTGGGTTCGCAGCAAGCCCGGGGTGGGCTGTCACTCGGCGGCGTCGGTGATCGCCTCGGTCATCGAGGGGTGGACCATCAGGGTGTCGAGCAGGGTTTGGGCGGTCACCCGGGCCTGCACGGCGAGGGCGATGACTCCTATGAGCTCCGAAGCTCGGTGACCGACGATGGTGCCCCCGAGGACGACGCCGGTCGCCGGGTCGGTGGTCACCTTCACGAAGCCCCTCTCGAAGTGCTGGAGGACAGACCGGGCATTGGAGGCGAAGGGGACCTTCGTGGTGCGGACCTTGCGGCCCAGAGCCGCCGCCTGGACCTCGACCAGACCCACCGAAGCGATCTCGGGCTCGGTGAAGATGGCCTCGGCCACTTTGCTGTAGTCCAGTGGCTGAACGGGGAGGTTGAGCGCATGACGGGCGATCTTCCGACCCTGCATCGACGCCACCGAGCTGAGCAGCATCTGCCCGGTGACGTCGCCCCCGGCGTAGATGTGGGGAACGGTCGTCCGCTGGTACTCGTCGACCTTGACATAGCCGTCATCGGTCTCCACCCCGATCTCCTCGAGCCCCAGCCCGGCAGACAGGGGAACCGAGCCCACCGCGAGAAGGGCGTGTGAGCCACTAAGACGGCGGCCGTCGTCGCATGCCACGCTCACCGTCTCACCATCGACCTCGATGCCCTTGGCGCGCGCCCCGATCACAAGACGGACCCCCCTCTCGAGAAAGTCCTCTTCGAGCACCGCCGCCACCTCCGGATCGCGATGAGGAAGCACCTGTTGCCGGGAGACGACGAGGCTGACTTCGGACCCCAAGCTCTCGAAGATGTGGGTGAACTCGACACCGGTGACACCGGACCCGATGACGATCACGTGCTCGGGAACCACGTCGAGGTGGTAGCAGTCTCTCGTGGTGAGGACCTTGACCCCGTCGACCGGGGCCCAGTCGGGCACCCGGGGTCCCGAGCCGGTGGAGATGAGCGCCTTGTCGAAACGGACCCGCCGCTCCCCACTCTGCGTGGTCACGACCACCTCGTGGTCAGAGACGAACACACCTCTCCCCCCGATGATCTCCACCGTCTGCGAGCCGAGGAGCTCGATCCAGTTCTCGTTGATGTCACTGGTTATCTCGTCGATGCGCTGCGAGAGCACCTTGGTGTCGACCACACCCGGGTCGTTGATCAGACCGAGCTTGACCGCATTGCGAACCGAGGTGTGACGAAGCGCTGAGGCGGCCATCGTCTTGGAGGGGATGCAGTCCCAGAGATGAGCGGCTCCCCCTACCACCTGGTCCTCGACGAGGGTGACCCGCCCCCCTTTCGATGCGGCGATCGTGGCCGCCTGAGTGCCCGCCGGCCCGGCCCCGAGGATGAGGAGATGGGTGCCTGTGTCGCTCATACGGTGGTGACGCTAACCAGTGGCCCGGTACCGCCCGAACACACGAGCCAGGGCTGCCGACACCTCCCCGACCGTGGCCCCGGAAGCAAGCGCCTCCCGCATGGGGTAGAGCAGGTTGTCCGACCCGACGGCGGCGCCCCCAACCTCGTCGACCAGCTTGGTGACAAGGGTCTCGTCGCGCCCGGTTCGCCAGTCGTCGAGACGTCGCTTCTGATCCGCCTCCAGGGAGGGATCGATCTCGAGCACCGGAACGTCGGGCACTTCGGCACCGGTGAATCGGTTGACCCCTACGACCACCGACTCACCCGACGACTGTCTCACCGCCTCCTGGTAGGCGGACTCCTCGATCTGGGCCTGCATCCATCCCTCCTCGATCGCGGTCACCGCACCGCCCATCTGGATGACCTTGGACAACAGCTCCTCCGCCCTCGACTCGATTGCGTCGGTGAGAGCCTCCACGTAGTACGAGCCGCCCAACGGGTCGACGGTGGAGGTGACCCCCGACTCGTAGGCGATGACCTGCTGGGTGCGAAGGGCGACCAGGGCGCTCTCGTCGGTGGGAAGACCCAACGCCTCGTCGTAGGCATTGGTGTGCAGGGACTGGGTTCCGCCGAGAACAGCAGCCAGGCCCTGGATGGTGGTCCGGACGATGTTGTTGAGAGGCTGCTGCGCGGTCAGCGTCGACCCGGCGGTCTGGGTGTGGAAGCGCATCATCTGCGATCTGGGGTCACCTGCGCCGAAGTCATCGCGCATGTGGCGAGCCCACATGCGTCGGGCGGCTCGGAACTTGGCGATCTCTTCGAAGAAGTCGTTGTGCCCGTTCCAGAAGAAGGAGAGCCGAGGAGCGAACCGGTCTACGTCGAGACCTGCACCGATGGCGGCGTCGACATAGGCGATGCCGTTGGCGATCGTGAAGGCCAGCTCCTGGGCCGCCGTCGCTCCCGCCTCCCTCATGTGATAACCGGAGATGGAGATGGTGTTCCAGTTGGGCAACTCGGCGTCGGCGTAGGCGAACAAGTCCGTTATGAGCCGCATCGAGGGCCGTGGCGGGTAGATATAGGTCCCCCTGGCCACGTATTCCTTGAGGATGTCGTTCTGCACCGTCCCCCGGAGACTTGTCGGGTCGGCGCCCTGCTCCTCCCCCACCAGCTGGTAGAGGAGGAGGAGGATGGCCGCGGTGGCGTTGATCGTCATCGAGGTGGAGACCTCAGCGAGGGGGATTCCGGCGAACAGGCGCCGCATGTCGTCGAGGCTGTCGATGGCCACCCCCACCTTTCCCACCTCACCCGCGGCCAGCGGGGCATCGGAGTCGAGACCCATCTGTGTGGGCAGGTCGAAGGCGACACTGAGACCGGTCTGGCCGGCCTCGAGCAGATCGTGGAATCGCCGGTTTGTCTCGTCGGCGGTGCCATAGCCGGCGTACTGACGCATGGTCCAGAGCCGGTCGCGGTACATCCCAGCGTGGATCCCTCGGGTATACGGGTACTCGCCGGGGGCGCTGATGGCGTCCGTGTCGGCCCGACCGGTGTAAACCGTCTCCACCTCTATACCGCTGGTGGTGCGTCGGGTTTCAGCCATGGCGCCGGTATCCTGTCACCGCCGGGGATCCTAGGTCGGGAACCTCACCCTCCCCGGTCGACGTCAATACCCCCCAATGGCCAGGAAAGCCCTCATCCACCAGATCGAGGCGCGGGAAAGGCGAGGACGCTGGTTCGGCGCCTTGGCCACCCTCCTCTCCATATCGCTCCTCCTCTCGGGGTGGATCGGTCTCTTCGCCTTTCTGGGCGCCAACTCCGCCTACGGGACTTTCCACGACCTCCAGGAGGAGTGGGTCCCCGACACGGCCTCCATGCCCCTCACCCTCCCCAACCTGAGCCGGGTGAGCCGGATCTATGCCGACTCCGGCGAGCTCCTCGCCGAGCTCCACGACGGCCGAAACTCCGAGCCCGTCCCCTATGAGGAGGTGCCCGAGGTACTGGTCCATGCAATCCTCGCGGCCGAGGACTCCGAGTTCTTCGAGCACGAGGGCATCGACTTCTCTGCGATCCTCTCCGCGGCCATCGACAACATCATCTACGACAACACCCGGGGTGGGTCGACCATCACCCAGCAGGTCGTCAAGAACGCCTTCGTCGGGAGCGAGATCACCATCCGACGCAAGGTGAACGAGGCCTTCGTCGCCGCCGAGGTGGAGAGACGCTTCCCCAAGGAGCGGATACTCGAGTACTACATGAACTCGGTCTACTTCGGGTCCGGCGCCTATGGGGTCAAGACCGCCTCCGAGGAGTTCTACGACAAGCCGATGGATCAGCTCCAGATCCACGAGGCCGCGGCCCTCGCCGTCCTCGTCCGCAACCCGAGCCTCTACAACCCACGAACACGCCCCGAGATAACGCTGGATCGGAGGGACGACGTCATCGACGAGATGGAGGAGCAGGGTTGGATCACCCCACTGGAGGCGGCCAACTCCAAGCGACAGCCGCTGGGCGTCGTCGACACCCCGCTACGCCGGGGGCAGGCCGACCACGTCGTGGCCGAGGTGAAGAAACAGCTCCTCTACAGCGACGCCTTCGCCTTCCTCGGTGAGACCTACGAGGACCGCAAGAAGGCGATCTTCGGTTGTCCCGCCGACGACGTCGAGTGTGAGGGAGGAGGCGGTCTCCAGGTCTACACGACGATCGACCTGCGGCTGCAGAACGAGGCGAACCGGATCCTCTCGGAGTGGCTCCCCCTCCTCCCTTATGAGGAGAACCTCCGGGCCTGCGCCTCGATATTCCCCGACTTCGAGGAGAAGCAATCGTTCTACGCCACCTACGCCGAGACCCACTCCTGCCGTCCCACCGGGGCGCTCACCATGGTGGACAACCACACCGGGGCCGTAAGGGTGATGGCCTCGGGTCTCCCGTTCGACTTCAACCAGTTCGACCTGGCGATCCAGGGACGGAGAAACCCCGGTTCGTCTTTCAAGCCGATGGGTCTGGTCGCCGCCCTCGAGAACGGGTTCACCATGGGACATCACTTCAGCGGCCAGAGCCCCATCCGGATCCAGTGCCCCTTCGTCTGCTCCCCGGACGGCACCAACGTCTGGACCGTGCACAACGCCGGCTCCAGCCAAGGCGTCATCAGTCTCGACGCCGCCACCTACGGCTCGGTCAACGCGATCTACGCCCAGCTGTCCCTGGCGGTGGGGCCGGAGAAGATCGTCGAGATGTCACGAAGGATGGGGATCACCGAGGCCCAGCTCGACCCGGTTCTCTCCATCGTTCTCGGCTCCTCGGCGGTGTCCACCCTCGAGATGGCCTCTGCCTTCTCCAACTTCGCCACCAACGGTCTCCACGCCGACGACTACATAGTCTCCAAGATCGTCGACCACACCGGCCGGGTCATCTATGAGCACCGGCCCGACATGACTCAGGTCGCCGATCCCGCCATCTTCGCCGCGGCACGGAAGTCGTTGGAGAAGGTCCCCGCGATCGGCACCGGGCCCCGGGCCAACATCGGCAGGCCACAGGGCGGCAAGACGGGGACCCACCAATCGTATCTCGACGCCTGGTATGTGGGCTTCACCCCGGAGTACTCCACTGCGGTGTGGGTGGGTTACGAGGCCGAGCAGATCCCCTTGACCAACGTCACCATCAACGACCAGACCTACTCGAGAGTGTTCGGGGGGTCGGTCCCCGCCCCGATCTGGGCCGAGTTCATGACCATGGTGATGGACGGGCTTCCGATCAGCCAGTTCCCCGAGGACCCGCCCAACATCCGGGAATATCAGGTGCCACCGCAGACGACCGTCCCCGTGGTGGTCGGTCTGAGCCTGGAGGATGCCGAGACCGTGCTCCGAGCCGCCTTCCTCAACTTCGAGATGCTCGAGGTGGCGTCGCTGGACCCGGAGGGCACGGTGGTCGGTCAGCTGCCCGATCCCGGGACGACCGTCACCCAGGGGAGCGTGGTCACGATCTACGTCTCCACCGGTCAGACCCCGGTCGGAGACCTGCCCAACCTCATCGGGATGACCTTCGATGAGGCGTTGGCCGCGATAAAGGAGTTCGAGCTCGCCACCGGGGTCAGGGTCAATCTGTTCCAGCAGAAGGTCGACGTGACCGATCCCGCCCAGGTGGACCCGATCGTTTCGACCAACCCGGGCCCGGGGACAGAGCTCACCGAGTCAGCCACGGTGACCGTC
>JAKEHF010000181.1 GCA_022615295.1 Actinomycetota bacterium
AGTTGTTGCACACCCCGTACTTACCGGCCTCGATCTGGGCCAGGGCGCGGTCGATATCGTTGACCTGGCTCTTCAGGGACTCGACGAGACCGAGCACCTCGGTGCGCTCCGCGGTGACCGCGGCGGCATCGGCGAAGCTGCCCCCGAAGTCGAGGTCGACGTTGAGATCCCCGGTCTCGGCCGCACCCAGCTCGGCAAGTTGATGCACCAGATGGTCTCGCTCCTTCTTGAGCTCTTTCACTGCACTGGTGGTGTCGAGCGCCATCATCGACTCCTCGGGTGGGACTGCACGTAGATCTCCATGACGTGGGCGGAGGTCACCCTCGTGTAGACCTGGGTTGTGGAGATTGTAGCGTGACCCAGCAACTCTTGGACCGTCCTCAGGTCGGCACCGGCCTCGACCATGTGGGTGGCCGCAGAGTGACGCAGGACGTGGGGTGACACCCGACGGGGGTCGATTCCCACCCGGGCCGCGTGCTTTCTCACGATGTCGAAGGCAGCTTGCCTGCTGAGCCGGCCACCCCTGAGGTTGAGGAAGAGAGGATCGCCCGATGTCGACCGTCGTGCCAGGGCAAGACGGTCGGGTAGCCAGGCCTGGATCGCTCTCACCGCCTTGCCGCCGAGGGGCACCACACGTTGCCGCCCCCCCTTGCCGGTGACCAATGACGAGCGCTCCTCGAGATCCACGTCGCCAAGGTCGACGCCGACGGTCTCCGACACCCGGGCGCCGGTGGCGTATAGGAACTCGAGCAGAGCCGAGTCACGACGCGACTGCGGGCTTGCAGACCCGGGAGCCTCGACCAGCGCGATCGCCTCCTCCACGTCCAGGGCCTTGGGGAGGGTCTCCACCCTCCGGGGGGGTCGGACGAGGACGGTCGGGTCGGTCTCAGCCATGCCCTCCCCCACCAGGAAACGATGCAGACCCCGGATTGCGGCGAGCTTCCTGCGGTGTGTCGACCCGGCCAAGCCCCGGCTCACCAGCTCTGACACAAAGGCTTCGACGTCGTCCCGCGTCGGCTGACGTCCCTCCAGGAAGTCGACGTATTGGCCCAGATCCCGCCTATAGGCGTCCACCGTGTTGGCGGACAGTCCCGCCTCCACTCTGAGAGAGACGAGATACTCCTCGACCCCCTCGACCAGGCCCATCACACTCCGGTCAGGGCCTGCCGGGGCTCGACGTAAGGCGCCGAGAGACTCTCGGCAACCGCGGGATGACACACGTTGTCGCCGACGACGTTGATCCCGGCCACCAGCTCGGGCAGGGCGGCACAGGCCCCGGCCACCCCCTTGTCTGCGAGCGCAACCGCGTAGCGGAGAGTGGCGTTGGTCAGCGCGTAGGTCGACGTGTTGGGCACCGCCCCCGGGATGTTGCCGACGGCGTAGTGGATCACCTCGTGAACGGTGTAGACCGGGTCGGTGTGCGTGGTCTCCCGGGAGGTCTCGAAGCACCCACCCTGGTCTATCGCCACGTCCACCACGACCGTCCCCGGTCGCATCGCACGGATCATGGGCTCGGTGACCAGTTTGGGAGCGGAGGCACCCGGGATCAGCACGGTGCCGATCACGAGGTCGGCCCCGATCACCTGGTCCTCGATGTTGAGCCGGTTGGAGTGGAGGGTGACGATCCGACCCTGGTGCAGGGAGTCGAGGGCACGCAGTTTGTTGATGTCGGTGTCGAGGACGATCACGGTCGCCTGCATGCCCATGGCGATCACCGCGGCGTTGGAGCCGGCCATGCCCCCTCCGATGATGACCACCTTCCCCGGGCTGACCCCGGCCACTCCCCCGAGCAGCACTCCACGTCCTCCCTGCGCCTTCTCCAGATAGTGGGCGCCGGCCTGGGTCGCCATCCGGCCGGCGATCTCAGACATCGGGGCGAGGAGGGGCAATGACCGATCCGGCATCTGCACCGTCTCGTAGGCGATTGCCACCACACCCTTCTTGAGCACACCGGCGGCCAGGTTGGGATAGGCGGCGAGATGGAGATAGGTGAACAGGATCTGGGTGTCGCGCAGCATCTCGACCTCGGACGGTTGGGGCTCCTTCACCTTCAGGATCATCTCGGCGGCGCCAAAGACCTCCTCGGCGTTGGGCACGATGGTCGCCCCCTGGGTCTCGTACTCCTCGTCCCTTATGCTCGAGCCCTCACCGGCGGCCTTCTCGACCATCACCTGGTGTCCATGCTCGGTCAACTCCCTGACCCCGATGGGGGTGATGGCGACGCGATGCTCGGCCGTCTTGATCTCCCTGGGCACACCCACGATCACGGGCGAATCCTCCTCTGCAACCCGATCAGGCTAACTAGAAGACGACCCGTCTTGTCAGTCGACCACGACCTCGGTCGCCTCGTCACGGATCACCAGCGGATGACCCTCACGTCTCGCCCTGGCGGCCCGGATCAACCCGGCGAAGAGCGGGTGGGGGTCGTCGGGTCTAGATCTGAACTCTGGATGCGCCTGGGTGGCGACGAAGTAGGGATGATCCACCAGTTCGATGTACTCGACGAGGTTGTCGTCCGGTGAGAGCCCGGATAGACGCATCCCATTGGTCTCGAGCTCTCTCCGGTATCGATTGTTGACCTCCCAGCGGTGACGATGTCTCTCGTAGACGAGCTCCTCGGCGTACAGCGAGCGGGTGATCGACCCCTCGGCGAGCTTGGCCGCGTATAGACCCAGACGCATCGTCCCACCCATGTCCTCGATGTCCTCCTGGCTGGCCATGAGGTCGATGACGGGGTGTGACGTCGAGGGGTCGAACTCGGTGCTGTTCGCCTCGACATAGCCCAAGACCGATCTGGCGAACTCGATCACGGCACACTGAAGCCCGAGACAGAGACCGAGGAGGGGGACGTCGTGCTCCCTGGCGTAACGGATCGCCTGGATCTTCCCCTCTATTCCCCGGTGACCAAACCCGCCGGGTATGACGATCCCGTCGAGATCGTCCAGATAGGGATCGGCGAGAAGGCCGGTTAGCTCGTCGCTGGGCACCCAGCGGAGGTCGAGACGGAGACCCTCGCCGGCGGCGCCATGACGGAGGGCCTCGGCGACGGACAGATAGGCGTCGGGGAGGCCGACGTACTTGCCGACGATCCCGATCGTCACCGGCTCCGTAGCCGAGAGGGCCCGTCGCACCATGGCCCGCCACGCCTCGAGGTTGGGCGGGCCGGTGATCAGCCCGAGACGGTCACAAACCACCTCGTCCAGCCCACCGCTCTCCAGAACGAGCGGCACCTCGTAGATGTCGCGGACGTCCGGGCAGGAGATCACCGCCCTGGGCTCGACGTCACAGAAGAGGCTGATCTTTCTCCTCACCCCCTCGTCGACGTCACGGTCGGAGCGGACGATGATCACGTCAGGGGTGATCCCCTTGCTCCTCAGCTCGGCCACGGAATGCTGGGTGGGCTTGGTCTTCAACTCCTCGGTGGCTGCGATGAAGGGAACCAGAGTGACGTGGACGAACAGGGTATTGGCCCGGCCCACGTCGTTGCCGAACTGGCGGATGGCCTCGAGGAAGGGGAGGCTCTCGATGTCACCGACGGTCCCCCCGACCTCGGTGATCACCACGTCGACATCCCGGGTGCCGACCCGCATTATCCGGTCCTTGATCTCGTTGGTTATGTGGGGGATGACCTGGACGGTGTCCCCGAGGTAGTCGCCCCTGCGCTCCTTCTGGATTACGGCGAGATACACCGAGCCGGAGGTGACGTTCGACGACCTGCGCAGGTTCTCACCTGTGAAACGCTCGTAGTGGCCCAGGTCGAGATCGGTCTCCCCACCGTCATCGGTGACGAAGACCTCCCCGTGCTGGAAGGGGTTCATCGTGCCCGGGTCGACGTTGATGTAAGGGTCGAG
>JAKEHF010000030.1 GCA_022615295.1 Actinomycetota bacterium
ACGGGCCGCTGCGGCCAGTGGCTCGCTCTATGTCGCGGTAGACGCCCGCGCCGAGGTCGAGGAGGTCCTCCTCGGCACCTGGCGCCGGGCCGGGGTGCTCCGTTGACCCTCCTCGTCCCGGCGGGTCTCCTCGCCCTGGCGCTGGCGGCGCCGATCATCGCCCTGCACATGCTGACCCCTCGCAGACCGGCAACGGAGGTCAGCTCGCTGCTCCATTGGGATGGGCTTCGCCACGCCATCACCGCCGCCCGGCCCTGGCAACGGCTGAGATGGAGCCTCCTCCTCGTCCTCCAGCTCCTGGCGGTGATCCTCTTCGCCTTGATCCTCGCCGACCCCGCCCGACTCGAGGAGGCGGAGCTCGCCGAGCACACCGTCTTCATTGTCGACGCCTCGGCATCTATGACGGCCATCGACGGGTCGCCAGACCGGCTCGCCGATGCCATCGCCGCCGTCGTGGACATGAGAGGGGACATTCCGGACAATGGTCTCGCCAGTCTCGTGGTCGCCTCCGCCCAGCCGTCGATCCTCGTGTCCCAGAGCGAGGACCTCGAGGCGTTCGAGAGGGCGGCGACGGGGATCCGCCCCACCAATGCCGGGGTGGACTACGAGGCGACCTTCGCCCTCGCCGAGTCCCTCGTGCTCCCCGAGAGACCGACGGGATTCGTCCTCGTCTCCGACGGCCAACTCGACGAGGTCTCCCAACGTCTCGCCCCCTTGGGCACCCGCTTCCATCCGGTCGGCGAGACCGACACCAACCGGGCGGTGACCAACCTGTCGGTCACCGCCGGTCCCGGCGGGCTCCAGGCCACGGTGACGATCACATCGACGGGGGGACCCGAGGCCACTCAGATCCTCCGTCTCGACGTCGACGGGGTGACGGTGCTCACCGAGGAGGTGGTGGTCCCCGGGGGTGGGGTCATCGAGCGGACGTTCGAGCTCCCCACGGGGACCAGGGTCGCCGCATACCTCGACGGTGAGGACCTGCTGGCCTCCGACAACCAGCGGTACGTGTCGGCGCCGCCGATTGGCACCCTGAAGGCCCGGGTCCATGGGGAGACGGTGTTCTTCGTCGAGCAGCTCCTCGGCGCCATCCCCGCCGTGGACACCGAGATCGCACCCGGTGAGGAGGCCGACTTCGAGGTCTACGTGGGGGTCCCGGTGCCTGCGGACCCGGTGACCCCATTCATCGCCATCGACGTCCCCGGTGGGGTGGCCGGGGTGGAGCCGGTGGGCCGGGTGGACGACCCCGTCCCGACCCTCGTGGCCAACGACCCGATCCTCGACGACATCGACGTCTCTCAGCTCGCCATCGCCGAGGCCCAGATCCTCGAGGTGTCCGGGGGGGAGGTCCTCCTCGGCGCACCCGGCGCCCCGCTCATCGTCCGCGGCGAGGTCGATGGCGTCCCCTTCTTCTATCTCGCCTTCACATTGGAGCAGTCGAACCTGCCGGTGAGTGTGGCCTACCCCATCCTCGGCGCGCGGATGGTCGGGGCCCTGGCCACGGCCGACGGGGTTCCCGCCGGGATCGTCGTCGGTGAGCCGCTCCCGGTGGGCGCAGCCGAAGTCGCGGTCGTCGACCCTCGCGGCGACCGGACTCTGCTCACGCCTGGCGGGTCGGACCCGATCGCCGACCAGGCCGGCTTCTGGCAGGTGGAGATGTCCGATGGCGGCCTCGTCGACGTGGCAGTGAACCCCGATGTGACCGAGTCGGAGCTGGCGCCGATACGGAGCCTCCCCGAGCTCCGACCCGTCACAGAGGACGCCGAGCCGATCGATGTGGCGACGGTGGCCAGGACCATCCTTCCCTGGTTCCTCGTCGCCCTCCTCGTCCTCCTCGCCCTCGAGCTCTGGGTGAGCCACCGGCAGCGTGGCGTCTCCCCGCGCCAGTGGCGTTGGGGTCTGGCCACCCGAGGGCTGGTGACGGTCCTGCTTCTCCTGGCCCTCGTCGACCCCGTCATCTCGACACGTTCCGGCGAGGTGACGACGGTCTTCGTCGTCGACGTCTCCGCCTCCATCGGGAGCGCCGGGGACTCGGCTCGCGCCTGGGTCGAGGCAGCCCTCGCCGGCGCCGGTGGGGCCGACTGGGCCATCGTCGAGTTCGGCTCCGACGCCCAGGTGGGCACACCGGTGGGAAGCCTCACCTACAGGCCGGCACGTGGCGTCGACCTCGAAGCCACCAATGTCGCCCGCGGCCTGAGGCTCGGGGAGTCGATCCTCACCGGGGAGACCCGGGAGCGCATCGTCCTCATCTCCGACGGCAGGGTCAACGCCGGTGACCTCCAGGCCGAGCTCGACCGACTCAAGACGTTGGGCATGGTGGTCGACGTGCACACCGTCGCCGGAGAGGCGAGGACGGATGTCGCCGTGTCCGGGATCGAGGTACCCAATGCGGTAAACGAGGGAGAGAGCTTCACCGCCGAGGTCGAAGTCCTCTCGACGATCACCGGCATCGTCGAGGTGGAGCTCCTCTCCGACGAAACGGTGGTGGGGAGGACGACGATCGAGGTCACGCCCGGGTCGAACACCGCGTTGTTCGACGTGGAGGCGGGGGACCCCGGGCTCCAGGACCTCGAAGCCAGGGTGAGCATGACGGGTGACGCCGTGACCGAGAACGACCGCGCCCGCACCGCCGTCGAGGTGCGTGGTCCGGCGAGTGTCATCATCGTCGAGGGCAGCGAGGGCGACGGGGAGATCCTCGGCGCGGCCCTCACCTCCACCGGACTGGTCGTAGAGCGGGTCGGGGTCGACGACATGCCCCCACTGCAGGGGCTCTCGGTCCATCAGGCGGTGGTACTCGTCGACGTCAGCGCTCGCGATCTCAGTGACAGCAGGGTGGACGACCTGGGGACCTTCGTCCGCGACCTGGGCCGGGGTCTGGTGGTGGTGGGAGGGACTCGCTCCTATGGCTTGGGCGGTTATCAGGACACCGAGCTCGAGACACTGCTCCCCGTCGACAGCGAGGCCCGGGACGCCCAACGCGAGGTGGAGGTCGCCGAGGTGCTCCTCATCGACACCAGCGAGTCGATGGGTGCCTGTCACTGCGATGACCAGGGAATGGGCTCCGAGACCGGTGGGGTCAACAAGACCGACATCGCCAAGGCGGGGGCGACCAGGGCCATCGAGGCGCTGGGCCCCAACGACGAGGTCGGGGTCCTCGCCTTCAGCGGGTCCAGTGAGTGGCTGATACCTCTACAAGTGTTCCCCGACTCGGCGACCATCGAGGAGGGCATCGGGAGGATCAGACCCTTCGGGGAGACCAGGATCGCCCCGGCCCTGCGAGAGGCCGCCGAGGCGTTACGGGCGTCGAACAAGGAGCTCAAGCACATCATCCTCTTCACCGATGGGTTCACCACCGAGTTGGAGGTGGGCGCCGACTTCGTGGGGATGCCCGGTGTGGTCGACCTCGTCGCCGAGGTGGAGAAGCTCGCCGAGGAGGGGATCACCGTCTCCGTCGTCGGCACCGGCGAGGGCGCCATACCCTCCCTGGAGGAGGTGGCGATCGCCGGTCAAGGCAGGTTCTACCCGGGCCGCGACCTCAACGAGATACCGGAGATCTTCGTCAAGGAGGCCAGACTCGCCTCACGGTCGTTCATCAACGAGGGCGAGTACTACCCGGCGGTGACCTCGACGGCTGCCGCGGTAAGGGACCTCGCCTCGTCTCCGGCGCTGCTCGGCTACGTGGCGGCCACTCCGAAGACAACCGCCGACGTCCAGCTTCTGATCGGCGAGCTCTCCGACCCCCTCCTCGCCAGCTGGAGGGTCGGGCTTGGCGAGGTGACCTCCTGGACCAGTGACGGCGGGGAGAAGTGGGGATCGCTCTGGGCGGGATGGGACGGTTATGCCGGCTTCTGGTCGAACGTCGTCCGTGACACCTTCCCGCTCAGTGGCGCCGAGGGCCAGCAGGTCGAGGCCAGGATCGAGGACGAGCTGATGACGATCACCCTCGAGGGGGCCGATCCCTGGCCGGCGGGGGTGGCCCCGGTGGCCCGGGTGGGTCTGCCCGACGGCACATCCGAGGAGATCCGTCTCGACCGGGTCTCGGACCATGTGTTCACGGCGACCGTGGCGGCCCGTCAGGGCGGTGTGTACGCGGTGGGGGTGGGTTTCGACCGTGGTGACGGGGAGACGGCCACCCTGTCCGCCATAGCCTCCCGTTCCTTTGCCGCGGAGTATCTCCCCGGGCCCCCCGATCCCATCATGATGGAGAGCATCTCGTCGACCACAGGGGGAAGGGGTGAGATCACCCCCGAGCAGGCCTTCGACCCCGAAGGTCTCGAGCCGGGGGTCAGCGATCGATCGCTGCGGGGATGGTTCCTGGTTCTCGCCGCCCTGCTCTGGCCGGTCGACGTCGCCCTCCGCCGGCTCCGGCTCTCCAGGACGCCAGGCCGCCCAGGGCGCTCACGAGGGCCCCGGCCCACACCAGCCACACCATCGGCCGCACGAACACGCTGACCCCGAATGTCCTCGCGTCCGGGGAGAGGACCGACACCGCGAGTATCAGGTCCCGCGCCGGAGTCGACCACAACACCGGCTCGGCCACCGGTCTCACCTGGTCCTCGTAGGCCCTGATCTGGGGTCGCAGCACCGGGCCGCCCTCGACCACGAAGACCCCTTCGGCGTAGATGAAACGATCGCCCTCCCCGGTCTCTATCCCGGTGAGCTCGATGCGATGTCCGCCCGCCGTGACCGTGTCGCCGACCCCCATGTCCCTGGTGACCTCGGTCCCCATCGAGCTGGCGCCGGCGCCGATGAGGACCATCGCCAGCCCGAAGTGGGCCAGCCTCGACGGCCATGGCCGGTGCCGGCGCGCCAAGACGAGGAGGGCGCCCCCGGCAAGGGCCCCCAGACCGAGACCGGGCGCACGAGGCTCGACCGCAACGGTCAGGGCGAGGAGGGCCGTCGTCACGGCGCCGGCCACGAACAAGCCCAACGTCGTCCGGTCGACACCGTGCCCCGACCAGGTCGTCTGGAGCGAAGGACCAACGAGCAGGGCGATCAGATAGGCGACCGGGAGGATCGTCACCACGAAGAAGCCCGGGTCGACCGCCACCGTGCGGTCCCAGAACACCTCGAGGTATGCCGGGTAGGCCGAGCCGACCAGGACGAAGAGGGTCACCACCCCGACCAGGGCGCCGCTGACCCAGAGCCAGGTGGCCCTTCCGGTGTCGATGGCGCCCCATGACGACCCGGCGGGGACCCGCGTGGCGAGGATGACGACCAGCGCCAACGTCACCACGGCGCCGGTGAGCAGCACCCGCCCCACCAGCGGATCCTCGGCGAAGGCGTGGATCGAGCCGGTCACCCCGGAGCGAGTCAGATAGACACCCAGGACGCTCAGGGCGAACGGGACCATGGCCATGGCCGTCGTCCATCGCCGGAGCCGACCGTCCCGATCGGTGACCATGGAGGTGTGCAGGAACACCGTGGTGGCCAGCCAGGGCATCAGGGAGGTGTTCTCGACCGGGTCCCATGCCCAGAAGCCACCCCAGCCCAGCTCGACGTAAGCCCAATTGGCCCCGGCGACCATCCCCACAGCGAGCAGGGTCCAGGAGGCCGTCAGCCAGCGTCGCGTGGTCGCCGACCACGAAAGGTCGACCCCGCCGCCGAGCACCGCGCCGACTGTCCGGGCGAAGGGCACGACGAGGACCGTCAGGCCCAGATAGAGGATGGGCGGGTGATAGATCATCGCCGGGTGCTGGAGGATGGCGAGAAGACCCGCGCCGTCGACGGCCGGGATGTCGAGGGTGGAGAAGGGGTTGCTGGCCAGGGCGGTGAGGACGAGAAGGCCAAGGGCGACGAGGGACACCACCCTCCTCTCCACCGAAGCCCGGGTGCCCGCCATGCCGATGAGAACGGTGAGTGTGGCGTAGAAGAGCAGGGAGCCTTCCATCCCACCCCACAGTGCGGCGAGACGGTATGGCCAGGGAGTGGCCCGGCTCGTGGTCTCGGCCACGTAGGACAGAGAGAAGTCATTGGCGAGGAGGGCGACTACCAGCGCCAAGGTGGCGGCGACCGCCAGCCCGACACCGGTCCAGACGACGATGCGCCGTCTCGGTAGGACGAGGGAGACTGTGATGACGACGATCGCACCCCAAAGGGCGAGGGACCCGGCGGTCGCTGGCTCCACCTGCGAAGGCTAACCAGGGCGCCGGAACACGTCGGGAGGTATCTGCTCCTGCTGACGCCGTCGCGACCCGAGCCCCGCCAGGTACTGGTCGGGGAAGTGATGACCGGGGTAACCCAGGTCGACTGCGGCGTTCATGGTCCAGTAGGGGTCGAGGACATGGGGTCGGGCCAGGACGCAGAGATCGGCCCTCCCCGCCACCAGGATGTTGTGGACGTCGTCGATCGAGGACACCGCCCCCACGGTCATCGTGGGGATCCCCACCTCATGACGGATCCGGTCGCTGTAGGGCGTCTGATAGAGACGTCCGTACTCCGGTCTTGCCTCGACCGACGTCTGCCCGGTGGACACGTCGATTATGTCGCAGCCATGGGTCTTCAGCGCCGAGGCCAGAACCACCGCGTCGTCGCCGTCGAACCCTCCCGGCACCCAGTCCGTGGCTGAGATCCTCACCGAAAGCGGTCCCGGCCACACGTCGCGTACCGCCTCGAGGACCTCGAGCGGGTAGCGCATCCGGTTCTCGAGACTCCCCCCGTAGGCATCCTCGCGTTGGTTGGCCAGCGGGGTGAGGAAGCTGGACATCAAGTAGCCGTGGGCATAGTGGAGCTCGAGGAGGTCGAAACCCGCTTGAGCACCCATCCTCGCCGCGGCCACGAACTGGTCACGGACCAGGTCCATGTCACGACGGTCCATCACCCTGGGGACCTGGCTGTCGGGCCGATACCGGATCGGCGAGGGCCCGATGATCTCCCAGTTCCCCACGTCGAGGGGGTCGGAATCGCCCTCCCACATCCGCTTGGTCGACCCTTTGCGACCGGAGTGCCCGATCTGGAGGCCGATCTTGGCCTTGGTGTGGGTGTGGACGAAATCGACGATCCGGGCCCAGGCCCCTGCCTGGGTCTCATCCCAGATCCCGGTGTCGGCGGGTGAGATCCTCCCCTCCGGCGAGACACAGGTCATCTCGGTCATTACCACTCCGGCGCCTCCAACGGCGCGGCTCCCCAGATGGACCAGATGCCACTCGCCGGGCACCCCGTCCCCGTCGGCGCTGTATTGGTCCATCGGGGAGACCACTATGCGGTTCTCGAGGACCAGGTCACCGAGACGGAAGGGGTGGAACATGGGCGGGACCTCGGCTGCCGGCGCGATCGGGCACCCATGGTCGGAGCCCGTGTACCACCGGTCGACGGTCTCCATGTAGCCCGGATCACGGAGACGGAGGTTGTCGTAGGTCACCCTTTGGCTCCGGGTGAGCAGGCTGAAGACGAACTGCTCGGGCTCCATCCCTCGATATCGGTCGGCGCCCTCGAACCATTCGAGACTGGCCTTGGCCGCCCGTTGCAGACTGTCCACCGCCGGGCGTCGCTCCGTCTCATAACCGGCCAGGGCCTCCTCCAGGGTGACACCGGCACTGAGCCAGTCGGCGAGGCTTATGGCGTCCTCCATGGCCAGCTTGGTCCCCGAGCCAACCGAGAAGTGGGCGGTGTGCGCCGCATCACCGAGCAGGACGATGTTGGAGTGGTGCCATCTC
>JAKEHF010000182.1 GCA_022615295.1 Actinomycetota bacterium
ATTGATACAACCATACGGTTGTATCAAGATCGTGTCAAGCCGTTCGCCGCCGACAAAGTGGAGTGAGGTGAACCACAACATCCCGCCGGCTCGCTGAGCACGACTCCGCACACGCATCGGCCGGTGATCGAGAGGGGTCTCCGCGGTCAAGGGTCACCCGCGCCCCTGCAAGTCGAGCTCGTCAAGGGTCTGACGCAGCAGCGGCAAGGCGGCTTGATCCTTGGCCCGTCCGGAGGCCTGTTTGGAGCGGATGATGTCCTCGAGCGACGCCACCTGGACCGACACTGAAGGGTGAACCGCCACTCGGTGCAGATCGGCGTCTTGTCTCAGGTCCTCGAAGCCGCGGGTCCCGTCCGGCTCGAGGACCAGATCGAGATCGCCGAACTCGGTGACCAGGGTCCAAATCTGGGCGGCCTCGAGCAGCGACGGATCGATGGGGAACTCCACCCCGTCGGGTTCGGTGGGAGTTCGCAACCGGGCCTTCATCTGCCTGAGGGCGGCCGAGAGCTTCTCCAGGTTGGCCTTCGTCCGGCGAGGGGTCACATCGAGGTCCTGAGTGAGGATCGGTGCACCTCTGAGACGGGCAGCCACCCCTCCGATGACAACGAACTCGACTTCGTGGGCCATCAGGACCCGGAGCATCGCCACCGGGTCGTAATCAGCCAAGGCTACGGACCATTGAGTCGAGTGCTCGCACCGCGGCCACCATCTCGGCGAGTCTCCGGTCCGGGGTCTGTGCCAATGTCCGTCGGACCAGAGCGAGGTCGTGGGCATCGGCGGGCGCCAGACTGATGACGAGATCGAAACCGGCCGCGGCCGTGAGCTGTCTGAGGGTCTCCAATGATGGCTTGCTCCGGCCGCTCTCCCAACGAGAGATCGCGGAGGGCGCTTTACCCGCCCTGACGGCGAGATCGCTCTGGCTCAAGCCGGCACGGCGGCGGGCTTCCCGGATCAGACGAGCGCTGGTCATCACCGAAGTATAACGTATATGTCACTGACCTAACAACGTAATTGTCATGTTCACGTGATGGGTAGTCGAGCGTGATCCGGCAGAATGGTCCATGGTGATGAGACCACCTGCGACACGATGACCGATCATCACGAGCACGGCCAGGAGATGACCGGCTCCCACGGTCATCCCGCTGGGGGCCACGACAAGCACGTCGGCCACAGCGTGGCGATGTTCCGCGATCGTTTCTGGCTCTCCCTCGCCCTGACCTTGCCCGTCGTCTACTTCTCGGAGCTGGTCCAGGAGTGGTTCGGATACACCGTCCCCACCGGCTCGGAGTGGGTGGCTCCGGTGTTGGGCACGATGATCTTCGTCTATGGCGGGTCGCCGTTCCTCAAGGGGGCGGTCGGGGAAGCACGCGATCGTCAACCGGGGATGATGCTCCTGATCGGGATGGCGATCACCGTCGCATTCGTCGCCTCCGCGGCGACCACCCTCGGCTGGTTCGACCTCGAGTTCTGGTGGGAGCTGGCGGCGCTGATCACGATCATGCTCCTCGGCCACTGGATGGAGATGCGGGCCATCGGCCAGGCTCGGGGCGCCCTCGCCGCCCTCGCCGAGCTCCTCCCCGACGAGGCGGAACGGGTGTCCGATGACGGGACCGAGACGGTGTCGATCGGCGAGCTGGCTGTGGGCGACATCGTGCTGGTCCGATCCGGCGGGCGGGTCCCTGCCGATGGGGAGGTCGTCGCCGGCGTGGTGGAGATGGACGAGTCGATGGTGACCGGAGAGTCAAAGCCGGTGACCAAAGGGCCTGGTGACGGAGTGGTCGCGGGAACCGTCGCCGCTGACAACTCGATTCGCATCCGTGTGTCGGCGGTCGGAGACGACACCGCCCTGGCCGGTATCCAACGTCTGGTGGCTCAGGCCCAGGACTCCCGATCGCGGGCCCAAGTGTTGGCCGACCGGGCCGCGGCGCTCCTGTTCTATGTGGCTGTGGCGGCCGCCATCATCACCGTCGCCTCGTGGTTGATCGCCGGACGGCCCGACCAGGCCGTGGTGCGGTCGGTGGCGGTGCTGGTGATCGCTTGCCCCCATGCCCTGGGTCTGGCCATTCCACTGGTTATCGCCATCTCCACCGGTCTGGCCGCCCGCAACGGGATCCTGGTCAAGGACCGTCTCGCCCTCGAGCGGATGCGCACCGTCGACGTGGTGCTCTTCGACAAGACCGGCACACTCACCAAGGGAAGTCACCGGCTCACCTCTCTGGCGACAGTCGGCGGCGACGACGACCGGGTGCTGGCAATGGCGGCTGCCGTCGAGGCCGACTCCGAGCACCCACTGGCTCGAGCCATCGTCACCGCCGCCCGGGAGAGAGGTGACGTGCCGGCGGCCACCGACTTCAGGTCGATGAGCGGCCGAGGAGTGGAGGCCAGGATCGCCGGGGCGAAGGTGGCGGTGGGTGGACCCGCCATGCTCGCCGAGGGCGGTCTCGAGATCCCCAAGGACTTAGCGGGCACGGTCGAGGCCTGGAAGGAGCGAGGGGCGGCGGTGCTCTACGTGATCGAGGAAGGATCGGTGACCGGCGTCCTCTCGGTCGAGGACGAGATCCGCCCCGAGTCCCGGCGGGCGGTCGACGAGCTGCACCGCCTTGGTGTCGAGGTCGCCATGATCACCGGTGACGCCCGGCAGGTGGCGGATGCGGTCGCCTCCGATCTGACGATCGATCGGGTGCTCGCCGAGGTGCTCCCCGAGGACAAGCACTCCGAAGTGGAGAAGCTGCAACGTCAGGGTCTCCGGGTGGCGATGGTCGGCGATGGCGTGAATGACGCCCCCGCCTTGGCCCAGGCCGATGTGGGGATCGCCATCGGAGCTGGCACCGACGTCGCAATCGAGTCGGCGGGCATAGTGCTCGCCTCCGACGACCCCCGCGGCGTGGTCGGGATCCGCAAGCTCTCCCAGGCCGGCTATCGCAAGATGATCCAGAACCTCGTCTGGGCAACCGGCTACAACGTGGCCGCCATCCCCCTCGCCGCAGGCGCCCTGGCGTGGGCCGGGATCGTACTGGCTCCGGCCGCAGCGGCCGTCCTGATGAGTGCGTCTACCGTGATCGTGGCGATCAACGCCCAGCTCTTGCGGGGTCTCGACCTCAGGCCGACCTGAGAGAATGGGCAGTCGGGTCACCGGCCAGGGCCATCCGACGTGACTCTCGGGGCGACGACCCGAGGAGGACGTGATCGAGGGTTGGGCGCC
>JAKEHF010000183.1 GCA_022615295.1 Actinomycetota bacterium
GGCTCGGTGGCCACCGACGCCATCTCCCTCGCCGGCGAGGTGTTCGTCTGCGCCGCGGACGTCGTGGTCGTCGGTGAGGGGAACCTCAACGAGGTGGCCGCCGGCGCCCAACTCGCCGCCGCCCTCGGTGGCCCGCTGCTCTTCCCTCACCCCCGGCTCTCCGCTGAGCTGGGCCGGCTCAAGCCGGAGACCATCCATGTCGTCGGCGTGGTCGAGGTCCTCTCTCCACCCGACGTCGCCGTGGTCCGCTACGACACAGTCGAGGCCCTGAGCGCCGCCGCTGCCGCCCTCGGCACCGAGGCCACTACTCCAATCCCCACCAGCCCCGACGCCACCACCGTCGTCGAGACGGTCCTCGCCATCGAATCTGGTGACCGGGTGGCGACCCCTCTCACCGCGTCCGGGACGACTACCCAGGCGGTGATCGACGTCCCCACCCTCGTGAGGGGTCTGGCCCACCCCGCCGAGGACGCAGCGATCTGGCTGGTGGACGCCGATGACCCTATGACCATCCTGTTCGCAGCGGCCGCGGTACACGCGGTGGGGGCGGCGGTGGTGGCCATCGACGGTGATGATCTCCTCGGATACCCCGAGCTCGGGGGGATCCTCGCCGGGCGGAAGGGGGTCAGATTCGTCGGCAGCGTCCCCGAAGGCGGAGAGTGGGAGCTGGCGGTCCTGGCCAATGGTGTCGAGCTCCCCGGAGGGGGCTATCACATCCTTCCCGAGGACAGACAGCTCCGTTATGTGGCCTTCTACGGCCATCCCCTCACCACGGCTCTCGGTGCCCTCGGCGAGCAGGGCCCCGGGGAGACCCTGCAGCGACTGGAGCCGTTCCTCGAGGCCTACCGGGGAGACGGGGCCGAGACCATCCCCACCTTCGAGATCATCGTCTCGGTGGCATCGGCCGGACCCACCGACGACGGCGATTACTCGTACGAGTGGCCGATCGAGACCTTCCAGCCGCTCGTCGACGCCGCCGCAGCCAACGGTGGCTATGTCGTGCTCGACCTGCAGCCGGGCCGGGACGACTTCCTGACCCAGGCGATGATGTATACCGAGCTCCTCCTCCTCCCGCATGTCGGTCTGGCCCTCGACCCCGAGTGGCGTCTCGCCCCGGACCAGGTCCACCTCGAGCAGGTCGGAGAGGTCGATGCCGCCGAGGTCAACACCGTCATCAACTGGCTCGCCGACCTGGCCCGGGACAACGGTCTCCCCCAGAAGATGCTGGTCCTCCACTCCTTCCGCACCTTCATGATCCAGAACAAGGAGCTTCTCGTCGATCGACCGGAGATTCAGGTCGTGCTTCAGATGGACGGCGACGGGACCGAGGCCCAGAAGGACAACACCTGGAGACAGCTCCGCGAGGGTTTCGAGGACGCCTTCTGGGCTTGGGGCTGGAAGAACTTCTTCGACGAGGACGAGCCGGGTCCGCCCTCCCCCGAGTCGACGATGGCCAAGGAGCCCTCACCCGTGTACGTCAGCTATCAATAGCCTGGGACCATGACCAAGTTCGCCTACTTCTGCGGCCACGAGCAGTGGCAACCCGAGGACCTCGTCGCCCACGCGGTGCTCGCCGAGGAGGTGGGCTTCGACATGGTCGTGGTCTCCGAGCACTTCCACCCCTGGGTCGACGACGTCTCCGCCTCCGGGTTCGCCTTTACGACGATGGGCGCCATGGCCCAGGCGACGAGTCGTCTCGAGATCGCCACCGGGGTGACCACACCTCTCTTCAGGTACCACCCCGGGGTGGTTGCCCAGGCGGCGGCGACCATCGACAGACTTTGTGACGGCCGTTTCATCCTCGGTGTCGGGACCGGCGAGAACATCAACGAAGGGCCGCTCGGCTACTCCTTTCCGCCCTATCCCGAGCGCAACGCCAGGATGCGGGAGGCCCTCGAGATCATGCGTCGTCTCCTCGACGGTGAGAAGCTCACCTATGAGGGCGTCTACTACCGCACCGACCGGGCCAAGCTCTACTCACCCCCTCTCGGCCCGGTCCCGATCCTCCTCGCCGCCGGTGGCCCCAAGTCGGCCACCCTGGCCGGGGAGATGGCCCAGGGTGTGGTGACCTCGGTCAAGGACCCCGTGGTCACCAGGGAGGAGGTGGTGGGGCCGCTACGCGCCGCGGCCGCAGACGCCGGTCGGCCCGAACCGATCGTGCTCGCCACGAGATGGGCGATATACGCCGAGAACGAACAGGAGGCGTGGGAGGCGTTGTACCCATGGAGGGGTCTGCGGGCCCCGGGCCGTCTCGAGGCCGTCGACCCGAAGACGCTGCGCGAGATGGCCGACGAGCTACCCCGTGAGGAGGTCTTGGGGCGTTACAGCATCTGCTCGGACGCCGCCGGCGTCATCGAGACCTACCGCCCCCTGGTCGAGGACCTGGGTGCCGATGTGGTCACCTTCCAGATGACCTGCGCCGACCAGCCGGCGCTCATCAGAATGCTCGGCGAGGACGTGGTCCCCGCATTGAGGGGATGACTCAGACCGACCGGGTGATCAGCTCGATCAGCCTGGTCAAGGCCTGGGAGGCTTCGGCGGACAAACCCTCTGCCTTGGCAGCGACGAGGAGGGAGGGGACGGTGGCCCGGAGGGCGTCGAGGATCTGACGGGCATCATCGGTCTGGGTGGTGAGCAGCCTCTCCACAGGCTGGATCATCCGGCTGGCCAGACCGGCACCAAATGAGGCGAAGAGGTCGACACGATGGCCGTCGGCCTCACGGGTGAGCATTACCCGCTCCTCCCCCGTCTCCGCGGTGACCAGTACCTCTTGGAACTCGACCCCGCTCTGGTTGGCCGGGTCTCCGTCGGCGGTGACCACCTCACCGGTGAGAAATCTCCCCGTGCCCTGGGCGAAACCCGCCCAGAAGTTGGCCGCGACGTCGTAGTCACCCTCACGCAAAGCCTCGGCCACCTCGCCAAATGTGGCCCCCTCGGCGAGGGCGGCCAGCGCCGCCTGGCCGGGAAAGGCCAGGGAGCTGGCACCGGCAAAGTCGGGGAGATTGAGCATTTCCACCAGCTCGTCCACCGCTTCACGGGGTGTGGCCGCGCCCGTCCCCGGACCGACAGGCCCCGGGTCGTCCGGGCTGGAGTCGCACCCGGTGAGCACCATCGTCGCCAGGAGGAGGATCCCGACAGCTCTATGCCACATCGTTGGGAAGTATCCCCGACCCGAGGACCGCACGCCGGCGCGGGGACGAGCCCAGGCCAAGGGCACGCCACAACCAGACGAGATAAACGATACCGACTGCCTCGAGGGCCCATCTCCAAGGATCGGAGAGGGCACGACCCCAAGCCAGGGACCAGAAGGGAGCCTCACCCGATGGGATCGCCCCGAAGAACGGCCACAGGAAGACCTCCCGGTCGAGCCACATCCCGTCGAGGAGGAGATGTAGGAGCCAGCCCACGCCCACCGCCATCAGTGCGCGTCTCCTCCGCCCTCTTCTCGTCGCCAGCACGACCCCCGCCATGTAGAGGGACGGGACGAGCAGCGTGTGGGCCCACAGCTCCGATGTCGAGTAGGTGGCGGCCAAGAGCCAGGTGCCCAGCGGGATGTCGACGAGGTCGGGCAGCACCGCACCCAGGAGCAGGAAACGGACGTCGACCTTGGGGTCCCTGAAGATCCATCGGAAGAGCCACAGCGTCGCCCCGAGATGCCAGAACAGCATCGCTCAGGCGACGAGGATCCGCCGGCAGTGCACACAGCGCGGCATTTCCTCGGCCAACGCCTGCTCCTGCTCACTGGGCGAGAGGGCCATGTGACAACCGCCGCAGACTCCGTGGTCGAAGACCGCGATCGCCACGCCCTCCTTGAGCCGGCGGAGCTTCTCATACAGATCGAGTAGCTCGGGGTCGATCGGCTCCGCCACCGTCTTCTTGGCGGCTTCGAGACGAGCCAACTCGGCATCGATGACCTTCCATTCCCCGGCGATCATCGAGTCGAGCTCCTCACGTCGGGCCACGGCGTTGGCGATGCGGGTGTCGAGGGCAGCCACCTCCTCCCGCACGGGCTCGACGTCCTCGAGCATCTGGATGACCCTCAGCTCGAGGGCTTCGTCCTGTCCGCGGAGACTCTGCACCTCGAGACGCATGAACTCCGTCTCCCGGGCGCTCATGCCCCCGGCGAAGAGACGGGTCTCGTGCTCTTTGAGCTTGGTCTCGAGCATCTCGAGCTCGCCCTCCGATTTGTCGAGGTCCAGCTCGAGACTTCGGAGACGATCTGCGGCCTCGGATCTCTCCGCGTCGAGACCATCGATCTCCTCCTGGACTATCCGACGCTCCTCCAACTCCGGCAAACCCTGACGCCGATCGAGCAGCCGATCGATGTCGAGGTCCAGGCCCTGGAGGTCGAGGAGATCGGCGAGACCGGTGATCGTCATGCTCGATTCGAGGGTAGTTGCCCCCCGATGGCATCACACCGTGGGCGAGACCACCCGGGTCTTATCCTCAGCGGATGGACCCCGGTCGGGCGATCGGATGGGAGCCGCCCGAGGGCTGGCAAAAAGTGGTGGTCATCGACTCCCACGCCGGTGGCGAGCCGTTCCGGGTGGTGGTCTCCGGTCTTGGAGACATACCCGGCGAGACGATGCTCGCCAAACGTCGCCATGCCATCGAGCATCTCGACGGCCTGCGGAGAGCGCTGATGTGGGAGCCGCGGGGTCACGCCGACATGTATGGCGGTTGGATCGGGCCCCCGACATCCCCCGGTTCGGACATGTCGGTGCTCTTCACCCACAACGAGGGGTTCTCCACCATGTGTGGCCATGGGGTCATCGCCCTCACCAAGGTGGTGTTCGACACCGGGATGGTCACTCCGGTCGGGGAGAGGCCGACACTGGTCGTCGACACCCCGGCGGGGACGGTCACCGCTGAGGCGGTGGTCCGCGACGGTCGCGTCGAGCACGTCTCCTTCCGAAACGTGGGGTCGTTTGTGTCCCACCCCGCCGGGACGGTCGACGTCCCCGGTCTCGGGGAGGTCCCCTACCGGTTGTCCTTCGGTGGCGCCTTCTACGCCTACGTCGACCGTGAGCGGATCGGTCTCGAAACGGCCGGAGCCGAGATCCTTATCGCCGCCGGCCGGGCGATCAAACAGGCGGTCATCGCCGACGCCGGTCCCATCACCCACCCCGACGACCCGGATCTCGGGTTCCTCTACGGTGTGATCTTCACCGGTCCGCCCCGTGACGAGTCGAACCACTCCTCACACGTCTGTGTCTTCGCAAACGGTGAGCTCGACCGCTCCCCGACCGGGACCGGGGTGAGCGGGCGTCTCGCCATCCTGTATGCCGACGGGAAGCTCGGACCCTCCGAGACGATCCGGGTGGAGAGCATCGTGGGCAGCGTCTTCACGGGACGCGTCGTCGACGTGACCCGGGTGGGGCCCTACCCGGCGGTGATCCCCGAGATCGGTGGCAGCGCCCACATCACCGGACGAGCCGAACTCTGGATCGACCCCGCCGACATGGTGGGAAGCGGGTTTCTGCTCCGTTAGGACGCCAGCCACATACCCTCCGACCGCCGTGTCCCAGTCCCTCGCCCGTCTCCTCGTCTTCGTCACCTCGGCGGCGGTGCTCGTGATCGAGATCCTGGCGGTACGTCTCCTCGCTCCCTATCTCGGTGTCAGCCTGGAGGTCTTCACCGGGGTCATAGGGGTCATCCTCGCCGGCATCTCCTTCGGTGCCTGGGCCGGGGGGAGACTCGCCGACCGTGGGGAGCCCCGCCGACTCGTCGGACCGCTGGTGGTGGGCGGCGGCCTCGCCGCGATGGCCTCACCTCCTGTCGTCGACTTCTTCGGACCGGCCCTGACCTCGGGTGCCGGGTCGATCGTGGTCCTGGCCCTCCTCGGGTTCTTCGTCCCCGCCGCGGTGCTCTCCGCCGTGCCCCCAGTGGTGGTCAAGGCCCGTCTCCACAGTCTCACCGAGACCGGCTCAGTGGTCGGCTCCTACTCGGCGGTGGGCACCGCGGGTGCCATCTTTGGGACGTTCCTCACCGGCTTCTTCCTCATAGCCGCCTTCCCCACCCGTCCCATCGTCCTGGTCCTCGGTGTGTTGCTCACGCTGGGTGGCCTGACCCTCTGGTCGTTCCGGGGCCGGGCCGGGCGGATCCTCACGGTGATGGCCCTGCTCGGGGCGGTGCTGGCCCTTGTCGAGGGGCCATGTGAGTACGAGACCACCTATCACTGCGCTGTGATCCAGGTCGACCCCAACCGGTCGACGGGACGGACCCTCTTCCTGGACCGTCTCCCCAACAGCTATGTCGACGTCGCCGATCCCACGTATCTCGAGTACCGCTACATCGAGCTGATGGCCGACGTCATCGCCGGCTCCCACCCCGATGGTGCCGTCGACATGATCTCGGTGGGCGGCGGTGGATTCACCCTCCCCGGCTACGTTGCAGCGACTCGGCCCGGTGGCAGCAACGTCGTCCTCGAGATCGACGAGTCGCTCGTCGAGATCGGGCAGACCCGTCTCGGTCTCCCCGACTCCGTCGAGGTGATCGTCGGAGACGCCCGGACCACCATGCGGGACGTGGCGACCGAAAGCGCCGATGTGGTCATCGGTGACGCCTTCAGCGGCGCCTCGGTCCCCTGGCATCTGACCACCGTGGAGTTCGCCGCAGACATCCGTCGGGTCCTCCGTGACGACGGGGTCTATGCGATGAACGTCATCGACTTCGGCGATCTCCGCTTCGCCCGGGCGGCCGCCGCGGCGCTCAGGGACGTCTTCGACGAGATCACCGTTCTCGCCCCGCCCCACTATTTCGACGGGGGCGGCGCCGGTGGCAACTTCGTCCTCGTCGCCTCCGACCGTCACATCGAGCTCGACGCCATCCTCGGTCTGGTGCGGGGCCGGGGTGGTGTCGAGACCGGTCTGACCGACGCCGGATTGGCGGATTGGATTGGTGACGCCATCCTCCTCCGCGACGACTATGCCCCGGTGGACCAGATCCTCAGTCGGCGGTTGTAGAGCGCTTACAGGTTCTGGGTCAGCCCACCATCGACGACGAGGATCTCACCGCTCACGTAGGGATTGGTGACCAGCGCCAGCACCGCTTCGGCGACACTCTCCGGCGATCCCGACATCGCCAGCGGCGCCCGCTCAAGGACAAAGCTGCGCAGACCGTCCTGGTCGGCCGTCCACGGGGTGTCGATGAGACCGGGGGCGACGGCGTTGACCCTGACCGGGCCGAAGCTCTTGGCCAGCAGGAGCGTCATGTGGTTGAGGGCGGCCTTCGACATCGAATATGCAATGGAGCTCCCCGCCGGCCGCAAACCCGCCACCGAGGTCACGTTGACTACGGCAGCCACTGGCGATTTGCGCAGATGGGGCATCGCCGTCTTGGTCAGCCACCAGGTGCCGAAGACGTTGACCCCGAAGGTCTTGAGCAGGATCTCGTCCGTCAACGCGTCGAGGTCGGCATGGGGCACGAAGGTGGTCCACCCTGCGTTGTTGACGAGCACGTCGAGACGTCCGAAGCGCTCCAGCGCAGTGGTGACGAGACCGGCCCCCTGCTCCTTGTCGGAGATGTCGGCCTGGACATAGACCGAATCGGTGGGCAGGGAGGCGACAACCGCCTCACCGGCATCGACCGAGGTCGCCGAGTTGACGACGACGTGGGCCCCCGAAGCGGCGAGGAGACGGGCTGTCGCCTCACCGATGCCACTCGACGACCCGGTGACTATGGCCACCGCCCCGTTGAGATCGATCACAGACGGAGGCTACCCAGCCTCCCTGCCGACGGCCCAGGCATCCCCACTCCAGCGTCACGGGCGAAACGCAGGTCGCTCTTGCCGTGTGGCACAATTGTGCCCATGACAAGTGAGTCTCTGCGCTCAGTCCGCGATCGGTTCTCCGAGTTCATCGACCGAGTCCAAAAGCGCCACGAACGGGTGGTGGTAACCCGCAACGGAATTCCGGCAGCCGTGCTCATCAGCACCGAGGACCTCGAATCGCTCGAGGAAACCGTGGCAGTCCTTGGTGACTCGCAGGCAGTCGCCGAGCTCGTTGAAGCCCACCGCGCTTATCTCGCTGGGGACATGATCCGTGGCACCGAGTCGGTGAAGGCCCTCCGGCCCAGGTGAGTGAGGCCCGATACGAGATCGTTGTTACCGCCCCTGCGGCCAGAGCGATCCAAGAGACCCTTCCCGAATCGGTTGCCTTCGCAGTGATCGACTTCATCACGGGGCCGCTTCTCGAGAATCCGAGGCGGCTAGGAGCGCCACTCCGAGGGGAGTTGGAAGGCATTTGGAGTGCGCGGCGGGGTACCTATCGGATCCTCTATCGGATCGACGACGACAACAGTGAGGTCATCGTCCTCCGGGTCGGTCACAGAGACGACGTATACCGGCCGCGCCAGCGGTAGCAGTGAGGAGAGACACGTCCGACAGGGAGAGCCAGGGGTCGGCGCAGACCTCGGGTTCTTCGTGGGCGTTGACGGACTCGAACCGCCGACCCCTGCCTTGTAAGGGCAGTACGGGGCATCTTGCTGACCAGGGCATTCGGCCTGAAACGGCATCTGAGCAGGCCTTACGCGCTTGGCCCGACTTCGCTATTTCGCACTATTTCGCGCCCGTCTGTGTCAGATTAGTGTCGGATCGCATTGGCGCGTCCTGGCCTCTCCCCATTTGCTCGAGCGAAAACCGCAGACACCGCGTGTTAGGGCCCGAACCGATCATCGCACCCGAACTGCCTTTTGTCGCCAAGCGAAAACCGTCAGGGCCACCCGGTACGCTCTCTCTTGGAGCAGCCGTTGTATTGGAGTGGGCCGTTGCCGACATTGGAGGACCTCAAACCCGAATCAGTAGTTGAAGGACTCGTCGTCGGTCGGTCGGTCACCATCGTTGCAACTACCTGGCACGGCAACGACACCATGGAGGTCGTCTACCGGACAGCCGAAGGCGCCGTTGACAACCGTCTGCTGTCTCGCGCCGATGAGGCGCGCCTTTCGATCGCCTCCGAGGAGCGGCACTGGACGCTCGACGCCGATGGTGAGCTGTTCAAGCTCGCGTCGGAGGCTCGACGTATCGAGCTGGCGCATCTCTTCGACCCATATGTGGCGATCGAGGCCGCCGACATCGATCCTCTACCTCATCAGATCGAGGCGGTCTACGAGCAGATGCTCCCTCGTCAGCCCCTCCGGTTCCTTCTGGCGGATGACCCCGGCGCCGGGAAGACGATCATGTCGGGCCTCTACATCCGGGAGCTGGCCATCCGGGGTGGCGCCGATCGGGTTCTCGTGATTGCGCCCGGGTCGCTGGTTGAGCAATGGCAGGACGAGCTCTGGCGGCGATTCCAACTCCCGTTCGACATCTTGACACGCAGCGACATCGAATCGGCCCGCACTGGAAACCCTTTCATAGAGCGCAA
>JAKEHF010000184.1 GCA_022615295.1 Actinomycetota bacterium
AACTCCTCCGACGCCGCCGCTTCGGCGCCCTCCCAGAGGACCTTCATCGATCTACACATGGGCACAACTTAGTGGCGGGACAGTTCCGCTGTGATCAGGGCGAGGGCCATGGCTCCGGCCAACGGGTAGAGCATCGAGGCCTGCTCACCGGCCAGAGCGGAGGCGACGAACAGGAGCACGCCCACCAGGGTCCGGCCGGTGTGGAGACGCTCCACGGGTATCGAGAAACGCATCCTGGAGTCGACCAAGGCCAGCGGTGTCGCCGGCTGGCGGATAATGGCGATCAGGGCAAGCGCTCCGACGACGGCCACCGCCACCGGGTCGATGTCGGGCGCTTGTTTGGGGAGGGCCCCCGAGATCGTGGCGACCACCGATGCGCCGAGAGCCCCCCCTATCGAGGCGAGCACGGCGACCTGGTTGTTGCCCTCCGCCAGCCGGTCGTCGACATAGAGGGCGAGGGCCAGACCGCACCCGGCCACCCATCCCGTCGCCGTGTAGGAGATCGCCACCGCCACCAGGGCCATGGTGATCAGGTCGGTGGGAAGGGGCCGTCGCCCCGTGGTGCTCACCACCACCCGAGCGGCGAGCATCAGGCCGAGGATGGTCACCACCGGGGCCCCCGGACGACCGAGGACGAACCAAAGACCGGCGCCGGCGCCGGCGACGAGTGCGGACCAGTCGTGGTCGGGGTCGAGCTCCCGTGTCAGGGCCCAGACGAGACCGGCATGCGGGGCAGCCCAAAGCACATCGACGTCCTCGCCGCCGAGCCATCGATATCCGGATAGGAGACCGATGGCCCCGACCATCACGAAGAGAAGGCGGTTGGAGACGAGCCTCAGGTCGAAGGGACGGAGCAAGTGGCTGCGAAAGGCCATCACGTGGATTCTGGCCTGATCGGTCGGCTGACACCGGATCGGGTGGCCATCGGCATACCCTCAGGGCGGTGACCCTCGAGAACATACGCCGGGTCCCCGCCGTGGGTGTCCTTGCAGAGCGTGAGCTGGGGGGCTTCCTCGCCATCGCCGCCCTGGTCGGCGTCGGCGTCGGCCTGGGGGCGGCGGCCCTGGTCCTGCTTCTCGAGGCCATGGAGCATCTTCTCGGCCCGGCATTGGACGCCCTGTTCGCCCCCGAGGAGCACGGGTTGCTCAGTTGGTCCCGGGCCTGGATCTTCCTGACGGTGCCCGCCGGTCTGCTCGTTTCCTGGTGGGTGGTCCGGAGATACAGCCCGGAGGTTGCCGGTGACGGGGTACCGCAGGCGATATCGGCCCTCGTCGTGCATGGGGGCCGGATGCGGGCCCGGGTTGCCCCGCTCAAGCTCCTGACCACGGCGCTCACCGTGGGCTCAGGTGGATCGGCGGGTAGGGAGGGGCCCATCGTCCAGATCGGTGGTGCCGTCGGCTCGGTCGTCTCGAAACGGTTCGGGTTGGGGGAGGACCAGGTGAGGTCGTTGGTCGCCGCCGGTGCCGGGGCCGGGGTGGGGGCCGCCTTCAACGCACCCATCGCCGGGATGCTCTTCGCCCTCGAGGTGATCCTCTCCTCGTTCGCCCCCCGCCACATGTCGGCGATCGTCATCGCATCCGTTGCCGCCGCCATCACCTCACAGTCCATCGTGGGCACGGATCTGGCGCTCCAGGCCGGGACCTATCAACTCGGCTCGCCAGCCGAGTTGCTGGCCTACACGGGTCTGGCACTGATCGTGGTCGTCCTTGGCTACTTCTTCCTCAACTTCCTCGACGGAGTCGAAAAGCGCGCTCAACGCAGCGATCGGAGCTGGGGATGGAGACGCCCGGTCGGGTTCGGGCTGATCGTGGCCGCGCTGATCTTCCTCGAGCCCCAGCTCTTCGGGACCGGCCAGGCGTTCACCAACACCCTGCTCCTCAACGAGCAGGTCACCGCCATCACCGGCTCCGGTGGCGGTCTTTGGTGGACGCTGATGCTGCTCGCGGTCGGCAAGGCGGTGGCCACCAGCTTCACTGTGGCCTCGGGCGGCTCTGGGGGCGCCTTTATGCCGTCGCTGTTCATGGGCGCCACGCTGGGGTCGGGTTTCGCCCGTCTCGTCGACCCGGTCTGGTTCGGATCCACCCCCCTCCAGCCGGGGGCCTTCGCCGTGGTGGGCATGGCCGCGATGTTCGCTGTCGTCGGCCGCGCCCCTTTGACGGCCATCCTCATCGTCTTCGAGGTCACCGGGGCCCGTGACTACGGGCTCATTGTCCCCCTGATGCTTGCCTCCACCCTGGCCACCTTTCTCGCCGAGCGGTTCCACAAGGACTCCGTCTACACCCAGGCCTTACGGCGGATGGGGGTGGTGATCCGACGCTCGGGGAGCGTCGACATCCTCGACACGGTGGACGTGGGCACCGTGATGGCCCCGGTAAGGGTCCGGCTGGCACCCGAGCAGAGCGTGGCGGATGCGGAGAGCCTCATGCATGCCCACCGCTCCCATGGCCTTCCCGTGGTCCAAGACGACCGGTTGGTCGGGGTGGTCACCTTGTCCGACATCGCCCGAGCCGTCGACTCCGCCAAACAGAGCGTGGCCGCGGTGATGACGTCGCGACCTGTGACCGTTACACCCTCGACACCGGTGTCGGTGGCCCTGGAGCGGATGGCGGCGATGGGTGTGGGGCGTTTGCCGGTGGTCGAGGAGTCGGACCCGGGACGGCTGGTCGGGATGTTCCGCCGGGAGGAGGCGGTGCGTGCCTATCACGAGGCCTTGTCCTCGACCACCGACGCCGAGCTGCACCGGATGCGTCTTGCTCAGCGCACCGACCCCGGCGCCGGGTACTACGACTTCAGGGTGCCCCCCGGCTCGATGGCCGACAACCGCTCGGTGCGAGAGGTCACCTGGCCCGAGGGGTCGACGCTTGTCTCGGTGAGACGGGGGAGGGAGGTCCTCATCCCCACTGGAGACACCGTGCTGCTCCCCGGAGACGTGGTCACCGCTTTTGGCACCGGGGCGTCGAGACGTCTGATGATCGACCGGCTGAACGCCGGGGCCGAGGAGCCCACGGCCGAGATCGAGCTCGGTGAGGTCCTCACCATGGGTGACGACGGCTCGGAGGAATAGAATCTCAGCAGACCAAGAATGGAACCATTCCCGATCTTCCTGACCGTCCTGGTCCTCGGTTTCGTCATCTTCTATCTGTTCCGAATGCGCAAACGCCAGTCGAAACGCATGGAGGAGGCTCCCCACACCGCGGTGGCCGCCGGGTTGGCCACGGTCCGTGACGTCTTCGACGCCACCAAGGGACAACACGCTCCTGTAGCCGAGTTCCACGTGCGTGGCGAGGAGATACACGTCACCTTCGATGTGCCACTCCCCTCCGAGCGCGACGAGCTCCTCGAGGAGCTGTTGGTGGACGAAGCGGTCGAGGTGGTCAGGGAGAAACGTCACAGTCTCCCCATCGAGGAGGCGACGACCATCGTGGCCCACGCCGGACGGGGACCGGTCCGTGAGGTGGGCCGGGCCAAGCTGCCGGCGCCGGGGCAGCTCCCGCCCCCGGTGCTCGACAGCGGTGTCAGCCTCAGCCACGTCGCCCACGACCCGTTCGCGGCGCCTTTCGACGACCAGGTCGACCACTCCATCCACTACGACGTGAGGGCGGAGGCACCCGGGGACGACCTCAAGCCGCTCGGCGCCGAGCTGGCCATCCCCAAGGGTCTCGATCGGGGGCTCCGGGCCCTCGGGGTCAACCCGGAGACCGCAGACGGCGGCGAGTTGGTCCTCGCCCTGCTCCGCATGTTCGGCTACCGGGTTAGCGAGCAGGCCTATCCGGCGTCGTATCTCGCCCTCAAGGACGCGACAACGACCTACATCCTGACCGAGGGATACGCACCCGGTGATCCCCCAGAGGTCTCGGAGGCGGTGATCAGACGCTTCCTCGCCGACTTCAGCTCATCCGGCGCCGACCGTGGAATGCTCGTCAGTGCCCGCTACGCCCCGTTCTCCATCCACGAGATCGAAGCCCGCCAGCCGAGGGTGCGATTCGTGACCAGGGAGCGTGTCCAGCGCTTCATCGACGGCATGGCCCTCGGTTAGGCATTGGCGCCCGGGTAGGATGACCGGGAAGGAGGACCCCATTGCGTTTAGGAACCCCTGAGCTGCTGATCATCCTTGCCGTGGTCCTGCTCCTCTTCGGGGCGAGGAAGCTCCCCGATCTGGCCCGGTCGCTTGGGGCTTCTGCCAAGGAGTTCCGAAAGGGGATCGAGCAGGGAGGCGAAGAAGCGGACGCGCAGACGTCGGACACGTCGGAAACCTCGGACACCTAGGAACCACTTCCGCGGTGGCGCCGTTCATGGAGTAGGGCTCGGTGGAGTCCATACCACTCACATGGGAAGAGGTTGCCCGTG
>JAKEHF010000031.1 GCA_022615295.1 Actinomycetota bacterium
CCCCGAGCTCGAGCAGTTCAAGAAGCAACTCCACAAGCTGGTCAACGTGATCAAGGTCACCGAGCTCGACCCGAGCGAGGCCCTGGAGAGCGAGGTCATGATCGCCCGGGTCTCCTGTGACCCCTCGACCCGTGGCGAGATCGCCGACACCGCGGCCTTGTTCGGCGCACGGATGATCGACATGGGGACGTCGACTATCACGTTCGACATCTCGGGCAGTCCCGCTCATCTCGCCGCCTTCCTCGACCAGGTGCGGCCCTACGGGATCGTCGACCTCGTCAAGTCGGGGCGGGTCGCCTTGAAACGCCAGTCCGACGTGACCCCCGCCCTCGTCAAGGGAGCAAGCCGATGAGGGCCACTCTCGCGATTACGCGGCCGCTCGGCCGACTCAGATAGCCGGGCGGCCACCCAGGAGAAGGCCACCCGGCGACGAACAACTCTCACCCACCAAGGAGCGGACATGGACAATCAAGAAAGAGAACGAGTACAGATCTTCGATACGACGCTGCGTGACGGCGAACAGGCCCCGGGGATCGCCCTCGACCCCGACAAGAAGGTGGAGATCGCCCACCAGCTCGCCCGTCTCGGCGTCGACGTCATCGAGGCCGGTTTCCCGGTGTCCTCGCCGGGAGACTTCGAGGCGGTGCGTCGGATCGCCGCCGAGGTCCACGGGCCGGTGATCGCCGCCCTGGCGCGTGCCGAGGAGGACGACATCGACCGCGCCTGGCAGGCCCTGGCCCCGGCGGAGAGGTCGAGGATCCACATCTTTCTCGCTACATCCCCGATCCACATGGAGCACAAGCTGCGGATGAGCCCCGAGGAGGTGCTCACCGCGGTGAAGCGGAGCGTGGGTCGGGCCGCCGAGTACACCGCCGTCGAGTACTCCCCCGAGGACGCCACCCGATCCGACCCCGACTTCGTGGTGGCGGCATGTCGCGCCGCAGTTGACGTTGGGGCCACGACGATCAACATCCCCGACACGGTGGGGTACGCCACCCCATTCGAGTACGCCAAGCTGATCGAGCGGGTCGTGACCGAGGTGAAGGAGGGTAGGGAGGACGTGGTCATCTCCACCCACTGCCACAACGACCTCGGTCTCGCCGTGGCCAACTCGCTCGCCGCCGTTCATGCGGGAGCCCGCCAGGTAGAGGGGGCGATAAACGGGATCGGTGAACGTGCGGGGAACACGTCCACCGAGGAGATCATCATGGCCCTCAAGGTGCGCAGTGACGTCTTCGGGGTGGAGCTGGGCGTCACCACCGAGGAGATCTACGAGTCGTCCCGTCTCGTCTCGGAGCGCACCGGCTACCCGGTGCAGTTCAACAAGGCCGTGGTGGGCCGGAATGCCTTCGCCCACGAGTCGGGCATACATCAGCACGGTGTGCTGCGTCGTCGGGAGACCTACGAGATCATGGACCCGACGTCCGTGGGGTTCGCCGGGTCGTCACTGGTCATGGGGAAGCACTCCGGTCGCGCCGCTTTCCGCCACGCCCTGGACCGTCTCGGCGTCGAGCTCGGCAACGGCGCCTTCGACAAGGCGTTCTCCCGCATGAAGCAGGTAGCCGACCACAGCGGCGAGGTCTCCGACGCCCAACTGATGACGATCGTCGACGAGGTGGTCGCCGGGACCGAGATCTTGCAGGGAGTCGCCGACTCGTTCCGGTGAGCTACCGGATCTGCGTCGTGCCCGGCGACGGGACCGGGCCCGAGGTCGTGGCGGAGGCCATGAAGGTGGTGACCGCCGCCGGGGCCAGACACGGCTTCGACTGCCAGGCGACCTACCTCGACCTCGGTGGGGAGCGTTATCTCCGCACGGGTGAAACCCTCACCGGAGCGGACCTCGAAGTGATGCGGGGAAGCGATGCCATCCTCTTCGGGGCCGTCGGTCATCCCGATGTGAAGCCGGGGATCCTGGAGCAGGAGATACTGCTCAGACTGCGCCGGGAGCTCGACCAGTACATCAACCTGAGACCGGTGAAGCTCCACCCCGGGGTGCACAGCCCGATCGCCGATGTCAAACCCGAAGATGTCGACATGGTCGTGGTCAGGGAGAACACGGAGGGCCTCTACTCCGGAAAGGGGAGCTTCACCGCCAAGGACTCCCCCTTCGAGGTGGCGGTTCAGGAGTCGGTGAACACCAGGTTCGCGGTCGAGCGGTGCGTCCGCTTCGCCTTCGACCTCGCCTCACACCGGCCCGACCGGCACATCACGCTCTGTGGCAAGACCAACGTCCTCACCTACGCCTGGGACCTCTGGGCCCGGGTCTTCGATCAGGTCGGCTCGGAGTACCCCGATGTCACCAGGGCATACGCCCACGTCGACGCGGCATGTCTGTGGATGGTGGAGGACCCGGCGAGATTCGACGTGATCGTCACCGACAACATGTTCGGAGACATCATCACCGACCTGGGCGCGGCGATCCAGGGTGGTCTGGGTATCGCCGCCGGGGCGAACATGAACCCGGGTGGCGTCTCGATGTTCGAGCCGATCGGCGGCACCGCCCCCGGGTTCGAGGGCAGCGGCAAGATCAACCCGCTGGCGGCGATAGGCGCCGCCGCGATGATGCTGGCGACCCTGGGCGAGGCCGACGCCGCCCGTAGAGTCGAAGAGGCCGTCGCCGCAGTCGCCGGCAGTCTCCCCTCGTTGCGTGCCGGTCAGATGGGGATGACCACCACCGAGGTGGGTGACCGGGTGGCCGATATGGTGGCGGGATGAGCGGCAGGACCCTTTTCGAGAAGGTTTGGGACGAGCACGTGGTGCACAGCCCTCTCCAGGACGCAGCTCGACTCGATGCCCTGGCCGAGAGTGGCGTGAGCAGCGAGGAGGCCAAGCTGGGTGAGCGCCAGGAGCTCCTTTACATCGACCTCCACCTCATCCACGAGGTCACGTCACCGCAGGCGTTCGAGGGCCTCCGCCTCGCCGGTCGGAAGGTGAGGCGGCCCGACCGCACGTTGGCCACCGTCGACCACAACGTGCCAACCATCGCCCGCGACCAGCCCAACCCCGACCTCCTCTCAGCAACCCAACTCGAGGTGATGCGTCGGAACGCCCGCGACTTCGGTGTCACCCTCTTCGACATGTTCGACCCCCGCCAAGGCATCGTTCACATCATCGGGCCTGAGCAGGGCTTCACTCAGCCGGGCATGACGATCGTCTGCGGGGACAGCCACACCTCGACGCATGGCGCCTTTGGTGCCCTGGCTTTCGGGATCGGGACCTCCGAAGTCGAGCACGTGCTCGCCACCCAGACCCTGCGGCAGACAAAGCCCAAGACCATGGCGGTCGAGGTCGGAGGCCGGCTTGGGCCCGGTATCACCGCCAAAGACCTGATCCTGGCAATCATCAATCACATCGGCGTGCACGGCGGGATCGGGCACGTCATCGAGTATCGCGGTGAGGTGATCCGCAATCTCTCGATGGAGGGCCGCATGACCGTCTGCAACATGTCGATCGAGGCGGGTGCCCGCGCCGGTCTCATCGGCCCCGACGAGACCACCTATCTCTACATGAAGGGCCGCCCCCAAGCTCCCCGCGGCGACCACTGGGAGAGGGCAGTGGAGCGCTGGCGGGATCTCCCCACGGACCCCGATGCGGTCTTCGACAGAACGGTGGAGTTGGACGGCTCGGCGATCATGCCCTACGTCACGTGGGGGACGAACCCTGCGCAGAGCGTGCCGGTCGACGGCCATGTCCCCGACCCGGAGACGGTGCCGGACGAACAAAGGGAGTCGGCTATTCGCGCGCTCAACTACATGGACCTGACGCCGGGGACACCGATCCGCGAGATCACGATCGATCGTGTCTTCCTGGGATCTTGTACCAACGGACGGATCGAGGACCTGAGGGCGGCAGCCGCCGTCGTCAGCGGGAGAAAGGTCGCCCCCGGGGTCAGCGCGATGGTCGTGCCGGGGTCGGGTCTGGTCAAGCGTCAAGCAGAGGAGGAGGGCCTCGCTGACATCTTCATCGCCGCCGGATTCGAGTGGAGGGACGCCGGGTGCTCGATGTGTCTTGGGATGAACCCAGACATCCTGCTCCCCGGGGAGAGATGCGCGTCGACGTCGAATCGGAACTTCGAGGGAAGACAGGGGCCGGGGGGTCGTACCCATCTGGTCAGTCCCGAGATGGCGGCCGCCGCGGCCGTGGCCGGGCATTTCGTGGATGTCCGGGAGGTGACAGGTTGAGAGTCGTGTCTGTGGTGGCCGGCCGGGTCATCCCCATGGACAGGGCCAACGTCGACACCGATCAGATCATCCCCGCACGACACCTCAAGCGGATCGAGCGCACCGGTTATGGGCCGTTCGCATTCGAGGCGTGGCGCCGCGATCCCGGCTTCGTGCTCAATGACCCCCGATACGAAGGGGCCAAAGTCATGATCACCGGACGAAACTTCGGCTCGGGCTCGAGCAGAGAGCACGCCGTTTGGGCGCTGGAGGGGTTGGGTATCCAAGCCCTCATCGGTGAGAGCTTCGCCGACATCTTCAAGAGCAATTGCTTCCATGGAGGGATCCTCACCATCGAGCTGCCCGGGGCCGACATCGACTTTCTCGTGTCGAAGTGTCGGTCTGAGCCCGAGACGGAGATCATCATCGACCTGCCCGCGGAGACAGTGAGCCTGGCAGACGGCTCCTGGGAACGGACGTTTCAAGTCGACCCGTTCCGCAAGTATCGCCTTCTCCGTGGTCTCGACGACATCACCATGACCCTCGAATACGAAGCGGACATCACTGCTTTCGAGCGCGCCACAGGGCAGGCCGCGACCGACGTCTAGTAGGCGTCGGGGTCGTCGAAGGGCTCGGCGGTCTGGGCGAGCCGGCCGGATATCCAGGCGTCGATCTCGGCCCACATGTCGAACAGCCACGTCTCCTGGTGCTCCGGCGGTGGAATCCGCTCTGCCGGGATATGCCAGATCTTGACATGGACCTCGGTTCCCATGGGCATCCCCCGCCAGATGTCCCCCATCGTCTCGAATGTCTCCAGACCGGCGTGGCCCACGAAGAACACGTCAGAAGGCGACGGGGCTGCGGCGAGGGCAGTCTTGACCCCTGTGGACCGTGGGGGAAGGGTGTTCTTGAGGCTCTGGGCGCGCTCGGCGAGATCCGGTCTCCCGATCTCCATCAGCTTCTCGATGGAGCGGAGGTGACGTTTCACCGTGTAGTTCCCACCCTCGGGGAAGATGACGAAGGCGTCGTGCATCCCCATCGTGGCCGACATGCCGGCGATGGTCCGCAGCAGGCCCTCGCCTCTCTCTGCGGAGGGGACGAACGCGCTGGGAAGACGGTTGAGCATGACGTCGATTGCCGGGTCCCACTGGAGGAACTCCTTGAGGACGATCCTGGGGTTCCTCCGGAACTGGTTGGCGAGACCGTCCATTAGGAGGAAGGAGTCGCCGGGCCCGGCATGACGACTGAGAACGAGGATGCTGCGGGTCCGCACCTCTCCCATGGTCCGCGGCGGCGGCCCCTCGCGTATCAGCGACACCTTGAAGGTGAACTTGGCGCTGGCGACCACACGTCGCAGCATCCAGCGGAGCAGGCGATAGTGGCTCTCTTGCCAGAAGGGTGTGCGCAACCTCACCCCGAGCCCCGAGGCGACCCAAAAGACGAACATGGCCACCAGGACGAGTGCCTCCACGCCCACATAGAGGAAGAGGAACCACACGATGCGGAGGATCCTCCACTTGCCGGGCACGTAGCGGGAGAGGAAGGCGGCCACTACCACCACGAGAGGCAGGCTGACCGCGGCGAGGACGACACCGGCGACGAAGGCGGGGGCGATCAGCACCCGCCGCAGCCATCGTGGGGGCGGTCTCACACTCGGGCTACGCCTCCCAGATACTCCGACGACGCCACGTAGGCGGTCTCGATCAGCGTGGATGTATCGCTGGTGTCACGCCAACGAAGCTGACGTCTGTCGTCGAAAGCGACCGGGTTGCCGGAGGGAAGGAGATGGACCTCGACACCGGCGGGGAGATTGGCCATGGTGGTGGCGAAGCGATGACGTCGGGCGATCTCGAACGAGATGAGCGCCGCCTCGTGGAGCCGATGCGGGGGCCGGAGGGGGCTCTCCATCCGTCCAACCTGGAGGACGTAGACCACCTCTGCCCCGAGCTCCACCGCCCTGGTAAGAGGTACCGAGTTGACTAGGCCCCCGTCGTAGAAGTGCTCACCGGCGATCTCGACCGGTGGGAAGAGCGCGGGGACCGCCGAGGACGCCAGCATCGCGTCGACCAGGGGGCCCGTGGTGAACCAGTGCTCTGCGGCGCGCTCGATGCAAGCGGCCACGCATTGGAAGGGGATGACGAGATCCTCGATCAGCTTGTCGGGACGGTGGACCCGTTCGACGATCACCCGGATCTCCGATGTCTCATGGATCGCCGGTTTGAGGGTGGCGACGTTGCGCACGCGGTCGACAAAGCCGCCCCGGAAGAGATCGGCGCCGGACACCTCCTCCCAGAAGCCGGCAAGCCGGCTCACCCCGGACGGACCTGGGTCGTCGGCTATGACCGAGCCGTTGAGGGCGCCAATCGAGGTGCCGAGCACGATGTCGGGGACGATGCCCACCTCCCCGAGGGCCTTGAGCATGCCGACCTCGACCGCACCCCATCGACCCCCTCCACCGAGGACGAAGGCGGTCCGCACCGCCTCGCTCAAGCCGTCTCCTCCTCGATGTACCACTCGGTGAAGTCGTAGCACCGCCCCTCGTCGTCGAAGCGGATGACAAAGAGGTTCCGATAGCTCAGTGGCGGGTCGTAGTAACGGGTCCGGGCGGTGACCACCGCCACCTCCTCGTCCTCGACGAGGGGCACCCACTCGAACTCCCAGTTGTCCTCCTGGTCGTCGATATCCATCCATCGGCGCACGATCTCGTCGGCACCCTCCCACTCGCCGTCGGCGGTCTGAGGGTCGTAGACCGCATCAGGGGTGAACAGAGCGGCGATGTGCTCGGGGTCGTTGCTGCTCCAGGCGAGGATGTAGCCGTCCATCCAACGGTCGAGACGCTCACTCATGTTCAATGAAGGTAGCGGCCCGCCGGCCCCGAGATAACGGGAGAATCCGACTCCTCTCGTGCCGGAGGCGGGTATCTTTTCAGCCGCACAATGTTCACGGCTCGGAAGGAGCGGCCTTTGTCCACGAATCTGTATGTCGGAAACCTCCCGTTCAACACCAGCGCTGAGCAGTTGGAGGCACTCTTCTCCCAGCACGGTGCGGTGGTCAGGGCGCAGGTGATCTCCGATCGGGAGACGGGTCGCTCGCGTGGCTTCGGTTTCGTCGAGATGGAGAACGACTCGTCCGCACAGGCCGCCATCTCCGCGCTCAACGGCGCCGACTACAACGGCCGTCGTCTCAACGTCAACGTCGCCCGGGAGAGAAGCCGGTAGCCTCAGCGGATCCCGGTGTCGTAGAGAATCTCGCCCAGGTCGACGGTCTCACCAGGCAACACGGTCACCACGACCGGTTGCGGCGTGCCCATGAGGCCCTCCACGTCGGAGAAAAGAACGGTCGTCTCCCCGCCGGTGGTCATGACACGGAACGATCCGTCGGGTCCCGACCGCGTCGTCGTCTCTCGTCCCGCGGCGTCACGCACCGTTACCAACGCGTCGGCCACAGGCCGGGGAAGACAGGTGGGGTCAGGCGGCTCCGTCTCCACCGGACATGTTGGCCCGGCGATCAAACGACCGGTGACCGCGGCGTCGGCGGGTGACGCGCACGACGCCAGGACCACACTCGTCAGCACGAGCAGGACCTGTCTTCTCACGTGTCTTGGACGACGGATCAGATGTAAAGGGTTCCGGCGTGAGCTCCGGGGGTGAGACTCGAACTCACAACCAATGGATTAACAGTCCACTGCTCTGCCAATTGAGCTACCCCGGAAGGAGCGGCGTCAGGTTAACAACGGGGTTCCCTTACCCCGACCCCTTGGGTGGAACGTCTAGCCGCCTTCGAGGAATCCCTCGAGCTTCCCCGACTTGTCCGGGTGCCGGAGCTTCGCCAGCGCCTTCGTCTCCAGCTGACGGACCCGCTCCCTGGTGACGTTGAAGTGGGCGCCGACCTCCTCCAGGGTGCGCATCCTCCCGTCGGCGAGACCGAAACGCATGATCAGCACCTCACGCTCCCTCGGATTGAGACCTTCCAGGGCCTCGGCGAGCTGGTCCTGGAGGGAGGTGAAGCTGGCCATCTCGGCGGGGCGCACCGAGTCGACATCCTCGACGAGATCACCCAGGGTGCCGTCGTCGTCCTCGCCCACAGGTGTCTCCAGGGAGACGGTGTCGAGGGCGATTCGGCTCAACTCGATGACCCGCTCGATGTCGATGTCCAGGTCCTCGGCGATCTCCTCGATGGTCGGGGCCCTTCCCAGGAGCTGAGTCAGGTCACGTTGCGACCGGGTCAGCTTGTTGACGGCGTCGAGGACGTGTATCGGCATCCGGATGGTGCGGCCCTGGTCGGCGATGGCCCGTGAGATCGACTGGCGGATCCACCAGGTGGCATAGGTGGAGAACTTGAATCCCCTCCGATAGTCGAAACGCTCGACGGCCCGGATCAGACCGACGTTGCCCTCCTGGATGAGGTCGAGGAGTGCCATCCCCCGCCCCACATAGCGCCGAGCGATGGCCACCACCAGACGCAGGTTGGATTGGACCAACTGATGATGGGCAGCCTCGCCGATCCGTACCTCATGGGTCAGAAGAGCCCGGTCCTCCTCGGTCAGTGTCGTCTCCCCTTCGAGCCGCGCCGCCGCCCTCTGACCATTCTCCATCTGCAGGGCCAGCTCGACCTCCTGCTGACCGGTGAGCAAGGGGTATCGCCCGATCTCGTTGAGATAGAGCCGGACCGGGTCGGAGACCGAGATCTGACCGACCTCGATCACCTCTTGGGTGACGCCAGGGCCCTCCTCGAGGAGACGAATGCCCTTGAGACGAAGCTCGTCGGCGACCTTCTCGAAGGCC
>JAKEHF010000032.1 GCA_022615295.1 Actinomycetota bacterium
GAGGTCGCCCCTCGAGATCACCACGGACGACTAGAGCTGAGCCCCTGAAGGGATCGAGCATCACCGACCAGCACCTTCCTAGCCTTGCTTCGGTGAAGGAGGAGACACCGGCCGGCAACGAGGAGGTCCGGGCCGCCGAGGTGATCGCCGCCTGCTGCCTGGCAACGGACCTGGGGATGGGCTTCCCCTTCGAGCACGGACTCCACGCCACCCTGATGGCTCACAGGCTGGCCAACCTGCTCGGGGTGGACTCCGAGACCAGGTCGCAGATCTATTACTGCTGTCTTCTTAGCTACACCGGATGCACCACCGACGCCGACATCGCCATCCGGATCTTTGGAGGCAACCGGACTGAGAACATCACCCCCGTCCAGTTTGGGTCAATCACCGAGATGCTGGGCGGCGCAATCCAGGCCGTTCAACCTCCCGACCTCCCGCCACACCTGCGCGCCTACGAGATCGCACGAAGGCTGCCGAAGGCGGCTCGATTCCGGGGACCCCACTTCGCCGCCCTCTGCGACGTGGCAGTGATGATGGCCCAGCGACTCGGTCTCCCGCCGTCGATTCACCGGCTTTTCGTGCACCTGACCGAGCGATGGGACGGCAAGGGAATCCTGGGTCGTGCTAAAGGCGAGGAGATCCCGCTTCCGCTTCGTATCAACAGTGTGGCCAGGGACGCCGCATACCAGCGTCTGGTCGCTGGTGACGAGCACGCCGTCGAGGTGATCCGAGAACGAGCCGGCAAGGCGTTCGACCCGGAGATCGCCAACGCCTTCGCCGCCCAGGCGGCCGAGGTGATGGCTGCCGCCGACGCCCCCGAATCCGCCTGGGACTCAACGTTGGCCGTTGAGCCCAAGCCGTGGTTGACCCTCCAGGGCAAGGAGATCGACCAGGCCCTGGCGGCCATGGGTGACTTCGCCGACCTGCTGTCCCCTTTTCATTCCGGACACTCGACCGGGGTGGCGAATCTGGCCGTCTCCGGGGGGGAGCGACTCCGATTCGACCCCGCCGAGGTCGAACGGGTGAGGCGGGCGGCACATCTGCACGATCTGGGACGGGTGGCGGTGTCTGCCCGCATCTGGCAGAAACCGGGCCTTCTCTCGGCAAGCGAATGGGAAGAGGTCAGGTTGCATCCGTACCACACCGAACGGGTCCTCTCCCGTTCCCCGTTCCTCGCCTCCTTCGGCGAAATCGCCTGCAGCCACCACGAGCGGCTCGACGGGAGCGGCTATCACCGCGGAGTCCCGGCTGCCTCCCTGCCCCCGCCCGCTCGGTTGCTCGCTGCCGCCGACGCCTTTCATGCAATGACGGAGCCGAGGCCCCATCGCGACCCCCTATCGGCGGAGCAGGCAGTCGAGGAGCTGATCGGAGAGGCGAACGCCGGTCGACTGGACTTGGACATGGTTCGGGCAGTGGCAGAGGCGGCCGGCCAACCCGCTCCCCAATTGGAGCGTCCGGCCGGCCTCACCGAGCGGGAAGCCGAGATCATCGGTCTCCTCGCCCGCGGCCTGCAGACCAAGCAGATGGCCCACACCCTCCATATCTCGGCCAAGACCGCCGACCGCCACATCCAGAACGCCTATCGGAAGATGGGTGTGTCCAGTCGTGCTGCCGCCATCCTGTTCGCTATGGAGCATGGCTTGGTGGCATGGGGAGACCTCGCCAGGACTCCCGCCACTGGTCGTCGCTAGAGCAGATCCTCAGAGATTGGCATCGCCCCATCTGAGGTGCGGTGGAGGACATGGGGAGAACTCCCAATTCCCCTCCCAGGGAGTTGCCCATACGGTGACCGCATGGAGAGGAGACACTCACTGAACGCCCAAACCAGGATTCGCCTGGTCGGCGCCGGCATCGCGGCTCTAGTTCTTTCTGGCCTGATAGCTGCGACGGCGTGGAAAGACGGGACCCCGCTCGGTGCTCCCCACTACTGGGCATGGCTGCTCACGGGCTTTCAGGTCATGGCCTTGTGGTCGGCGGGAAGGGGCCGGCGGTGGGGATGGCTGCTGGGCGGATCGGTCCAGCTCCCTTGGATCGTCTATGCGGTGGTGACCACACAACTCGGTTTCATACCCGGCTGCGCCGTCTCTGCCGCCGTCCAGACATACAGCTTTCTTCGCTGCGGGAGGTCCCACATGATGACCGCCGGTCGAGTCGAACCTCGACCGAGCTAAGGAGGAAAACGACATGACCGAACGACCAGAACATGTGGAGACACTCGTCATCGGGGGTGGACAGGCTGGTTTGGCGGTTGGGTACCAGCTCAGCCAACGGGGCTTGCCCTTCCTGATCGTCGACGCAAATGAGAGGGTGGGCGACGCCTGGCGAAACCGGTGGGACTCCCTACGGCTCTTCACCCCCAACTTGTTCAACAGCCTCCCGGGTCTGTCGTACCCCGGCGACCGTTGGGATCTGCCCACCAAGGACGAGTTCGCCGACTACCTGGAACGATATGCCAAGGAGTTTGACCTACCGGTTCGGACGGGGGTCAGGGTGACGAAGCTGACTCGAGACGGACAGCGGTTCGTGGCGACGGCGGATGGCCGGCGGTTCGAAGCCGACAACGTGGTGGTGGCCATGTCGTCGTGGCAGAAGCCACGGGTGCCCGAATTCGCCTCCCTACTCGACCCCGGGATCGTCCAACTCCACGCCGCCGACTACCGCAACCCGCGCCAGCTGCGAGACGGTGATGTTCTCATCGTGGGTGTGGGCAATTCGGGAGCGGAGATCGCCCTCGAACTTTCCCAAACCCACCGGGTATGGTTGTCGGGACGGCCATTTGGGGTCCTCCCCTTCCGGCCCACCAGCGCGGTGGCACGAGTACTCATGCCCATTGTCGGGCGGGTCATCTTTCATCGGGTGCTCACCACGGACACCCCCATCGGGAGAAAGGCCCGTCCCAAGATGGTCAAGGGTGATCCCCTGATCCGGGTCAAGCCCAAGGACCTGGCCGCGGCAGGAGTGGAGTCAGTCCCGCGGACCGCCGGGGTTGTCGAGGGAATGCCTCAACTCGAGGACGGGCGTCTTTTCGAGGTCGCCAATGTGATCTGGTGCACCGGATTTGACCCCGGCCTCTCGTGGATCGACCTTCCTGTGATGGGCCCGCAAGAGCCGAAGCACAACCGAGGCATCGTCGAGGACGAGCCGGGTCTCTACTTCGTCGGCCTCAAGTTCCTCTATGCAAAGTCGTCGGAGCAGATCCACGGAGTGGGACGGGACGCCGCCCGCATTGCCGATGCCATCGCGGTTCGGCACCGGGCAGGCCGAGACTCAGCAAGACCCTCGGTATCGAGTTAGGCGGGTACCACCGACAGCATGGGGCGGCGGGAGGAGGTCTCTCGATACTGGC
>JAKEHF010000185.1 GCA_022615295.1 Actinomycetota bacterium
AGCTCGGCGGCGAGACTGTCGTCGCGGGCCACTGCCGACGGCTCCTGCTCGGTGCGTCGGGCGTAGTAGCGACCCGACAACCCTCCGAGACTGTCCTCCGTGGCGCACCAGACGATGGTGTCTGCCCCCTGTTCCGGGGTGAGCCCCGCTCGCCGCACCAGCGGCCGGACCAGCGCCGGGAACAATGCGGTGTCGACCAGCCCGGGATGGACCGCATGCACCCGCCACGCGGGCTGACGTCTCGCCAGCTCCCTTGCGAACAACACGTTGGCCAGCTTGGAGGTGGCGTATTCGGAGACGCCGAACCTTGATCGTGTCGGTCTTCTCAGACGTTCGAAGTCGATGCCGTCTGCCCTGTGATGCATGTCGGAGGAGACCACGACGACGCGGGAGCCCTCACCCAGGACGCTTCTCAGTTCATTGGTGAGCAGGAAGTGACCGAGATGATTGACACCAAACTGGATCTGGAACCCCTCACGGGTCACGCCCCGGGCAACCGCAACCCCGGCGTTGTTGACCAGTACGTCCAGCCGCCTCCCCGTGGAGACGAACTCGACTGCGGCGCGACGCACCGAGTCGAGCGAGGCGAGATCGACGAGTAGCGGCTCCACCGTCCCACCGGCCGCTCCGATCTCGGCGACCAGGGCCCGAAGACGGTCCTCGGAGCGTCCGGCCGCCACCACCGAGAAGCCCATCAGTGCCAGGCGCCGGGCGACGGCTCGGCCGATCCCTGAGGTCGAACCGGTGACCATGGCGACCCTCACACCGCCACCGTAACGCCCGGCTAGCGTCATCAACGTTGACCACGGACCGTCTCAACGCCGACGAGTTCTTCCTGCGTGACCGGATCACCGAAGGCCGGGGTCAGAGGGTGGCCCTCCGGCTCGACGACGGTGAGATGTCCTATGACGACGTCGATGAGCTCGCCTCTGCGTTTGCCATGGCGCTGGCCGGGGTCGGGGTGTCCAAAGGAGACCGTGTCCTCATCGTGGCATCGGACGGTCCCGACTACGTGGGCGCCCTCTTCGGGACCTTCCGGCTCGGCGCCGTCGTGGTCATGCTCAACCCGGGTCTCCCCAGAGATGCGATGACCGCCATGATCGAACGGTCGAGGGCGGCTGCGGCCATCGTCGACGCCGACCTGGTGGCGAGGTTCGAAGAGGCGACAACCGGATGGGCCCCCCAGGTCATCGTCCCCGGCGACTTCCCCTTGGCGGTTTCCCCGGTACCCACGTCTCCCACCGCTCCTGGGGATCCAGCGATATGGCTCTTCTCCGGGGGCACTACCGGTCTGCCCAAGGCCGTCCCCCAAACTCATCGCAGTCTGGTCAACACGACCCGTCTCTACGGGAAAGGGGTGCTCGGACTCAACCGGGACGACGTCACGATCGCCGTCCCCAAGCTCTACTTCGGCTACGCCACCGGCTCCAACCTCCTCTTCCCCTTCTCCGTGGGGGGCTCGACGGTGCTCTTCGCCGAGCCCTCCACCCCCGAGGCCCTGTTCCGTCGGATCGAGACCTATCACCCAACGGTGTTGGTCAACGTGCCGTCGGCGATCAATCAGATGCTCAACCATCCCGGCGCCGCCGAGGCGGATCTCACCAGTCTGCGTCTCACCACCTCGGCGGGCGAGGCCCTTCCCGAGACCTTGCACCACAGATGGCTCGACACCTTCGGCGTCGAGCTGCTCGACGGGTTGGGCACCGCCGAGATGTGGCACATCTTCATCAGCAACCGCCCGGGTGCCGTCCGGCCGGGGACGTTGGGACAGGTGGTCCCCGGGTTCGAGATCAAGGTCTGCGACGAGGAGGGCAACGAGGTCACTTCCGATGAGGTGGGTCGGTTGTGGGTGAGGGGGGACTCGCTGGGACTCGGCTACTGGGACGACCCCGAGGCGACGAGTGTGGCCTTTCGACCGCCGTGGTTCGTTGGCGGCGACCTGGTCTCGGTCGACGACGACGGCTATGTGACCCACCGGGGGCGGGCCGACGACGCAGTCAAGGTCAAAGGCAAGTGGTTCCGACCCCAGGAGCTCGAATCGACGCTGCTCGACCATCCGGCCGTGGTCGAGTGCGCCGTGGTGGCAACTGAGGACGAGGCGGGTCTGACCCGACCGGTGGCCTTCGTCGTGGTCTCCACGGAGACGACCGAGGAGGACCTCGTCCAATGGTCCTTGGGTCACCTCGAGGCCTACAAGCACCCCCGTCGCGTCTTCTTCCTCGACCGTCTCCCCACGACACATCTGGGCAAGGTCGACCGGGCCGCCCTGCGCCGCCAGGTGATGGACTGAGGCTCATCGGTCTCAGGCGATCTGTCCCAGGCAGACGACATGATCCACCCCGTGGAGCCGACGATCCTCCATGCCGACCTGGACGCCTTCTACGCCTCGGTCGAGCAGATGCTCGATCCGTCCCTCCAGGGGCGCCCGGTGCTTGTCGGGGGTGGCATCGTGGTCGCCGCCTCCTACGAGGCCAGGGCCTACGGGGTGCGGGCCCCGATGCCCACCCGGGAGGCACTGATCCTCTGCCCCCGCGCCGTGGTGGTCTCGGGGAGCTTCCGACGCTATCTCGAGCTGTCCGACGACGTGATGGCGATCTTTGAGGACGCCACACCTGTCGTGGAGCAGATCTCGGTGGACGAGGCGTTTCTCGACGTGTCGGGCACCACACATCTCCTCGGCTCTCCGACCCAGATCGCCAGGGTCCTCCGGGCGCGGGTGCGAACGGAGCTCGGTCTCCCCCTCTCCATCGGAATCGCCTCCACCAAGTTCCTGGCCAAGATCGCCTCGGCCCGGGCGAAACCCGACGGTTTGGTGGTTGTCGAGAGTGGGCGTGAAATCGAGTTTCTCCATCCGCTGCCGGTCGAGGCGCTCTGGGGCGTCGGCCGGGTCACCGCGGCACGGCTTCACCGTCTCGGTGTCGCCACCGTCGGAGAGTTGGCGGAGTCACCCCTGCTGGCACGATCGCTCGGGGTGAAGACCTCCGCCACGCTGCGGGAACTGGCCTGGAATGTCGATCCCCGACCGGTGCGCGGCGGGCGCCGGGCGGGGAGTGTGGGGAGCCAGCAGGCCCTGGGGAGGGGTCTGCGTGACCTCGCCGAGATGTACACGGTCATCGCCGGTCTCGCCGATCGTGTCGGCAGACGCATGCGCGCCAAGGGCAGGTCCGGGTCGACGGCCACGTTACGGGTGAGATTCCCCGGTCCTCGGGTGGCGACACGGAGGCGGACACTGCCCGCTCCCACCGCCTCCACCGCAGCCATCGGCGAGGTATGCAGGGAGCTTCTCTCACGGGCCCTCGAGGCATCAGCCGGCGACCCGGTCACATTGATCGGGGTCTCGATGTCGCATCTCACAACCGAGAGGGCGATTCAACTCGAGCTGGCTTTGGACGTCGGGTCCGCCACCAGGGCGGGGTCGTCGGCCGATCTTCGGCGACGGGCCCTCGACGACAGCATCGACTCAGTGAGGGAACGGTTCGGACGTGACCTGGTCCGGCTGGGAGCCTCGGGCTCGGGCGATGACGACTTTCGAAGGCTGGCCGAGCGCTCTTGATCTCGGCGTGCACCCGACGGGGGCCACCCGAGGTGGCTTCCGTCAGGCCTCCTCCTCGACCCGTATCGGGCCGCCACCCTCGGGGCGCACGCCCATCTTCCCGGCGTAGAAGGCTCGAGCCGCCTCCATGACCTCGGCCGGATCTCCCTCATGGGTTACGGCCTCGGAGAGGGTCACCGCCCGTGCCAGTGCGTCGATGGAGGCGAACACGATGGGCACCCCCGCGGTCTCGGCGATCTTGAGAAACCCGGACTTCCAGAACGGGGTCGCCGCCCTGGTGCCCTCGGGGGCGATCACCAGAATCAACTCATCGCAGCGCTCGAAGACATCCGCCACCTGGCGGACAACACCGCCGGGGCGGGAACGATCGACGGGGATGCCGCCCCAGGCGCGAAACACGAGCCCGAACGGCCGGCGGAACAGGGTGTGCTTGCCTATGAAGCGGGCACGTATCCGATAGGCGTGGAGGGCGGCGAGAAAGAGGACGAAGTCCCAGTTGCTGGTGTGCGGTGCGCCGACGACGACCATCTTGGGCACCGGTGGGAGCACACCGAGGAACCTCCAGCCGAGGAGACGGGCCAGCGTGTAGGAGAGCCACTTCACCGGCGCATCGCCCTAACGGGCGGGGGCGATGTGGAACCCGGTCTCGTCGACCCAGACCAGCGAGGAGCGGAACCCGACGGCGGCGACGATGGCGTCGGCCATGCCGTCATCGACGACCCCCTGGTCATCGGACCGGTAGAGGACACGCACCCGTGCCTGTTTTGGCAGACGGGCTGAGAGCATTCCCGGATGCGAGCAGATCACGGTCACGTCGAATGGGGTCACCACCTCGGCCGATGCGGTCAGCTCCCTGTCCGCGGCGTTGGTCCTGAGGAGGTGCCAGGCGGCGCCACCCGCGGACAGAAAGAGTGCGACGGTGGCGACGAAGGAGTCGTCGAGGCCGTCGACGCCGAGGACCGCCTGGAAGACGAACACCAATGTGGCGATCAACGCCCCCGATCCGACGAGGGCCATGATCACCCCGAGACCGAGGAGATAGAACCTTCGGGGGGCGGTGACGGCCTCGATGCCCCTGGGCACCCGTTGGGCCCGTCCCCAGAAGCGGAGCCAGGTGGTCAATGCGATGAGGAGAACCACCCCCGAGGAGATGGCGGCCTCCTCCAACGAGCCCACGAAGGTGGTCCGGGAGAGCACCGCGGTGAACAGGGCGGTGAGCGCGGCGACGGCGGCTCCCAGGGCAATGGCCGCGGTGGCGTACTCGTAGGCACGCACGGGATCCGTTCGCTCCCCGCCGAGGAGACGCCGATGATGCGCCCAGACGGTCCCCGACACCATGGCGACGGCGAGAGTCACCGGCAGGAACTCGAAATGGGCCCCGGCAGGCGAGGTCTCGGTGAGCAGATAGACGAGGGCCTGTGCCAACACGAGCGCCCCGGCCCCGAGCACGGTGACGAGACCCTGGGTCGCCAACAAGAACATCCATGCGTTCCGGGGTGCACCGGCCGGGCCGGGCCAGCGCCGCAGCCATCGATACCACCACACCGGCGCCCCGGTGAGGACGAAGGCCAGGGCGGTCGGGGGTTCCATGGCGCCGGGCGAAGTCTCGGGCGCCATGCGTATGTAGATCTCGGTGAGACCCCAGTCGAGGAGCCCCCCGATACCGATCGCCAAAGTGACGAGACCGGCGGCCGAGCCGATGACCCGAGGAAGGTCCGCCGCGTCGGAGCCGGACGGGGTGGCCCGAATCGCCA
>JAKEHF010000186.1 GCA_022615295.1 Actinomycetota bacterium
GGAACGACCAGGGTGGGTATCGCCATGTCCGACCCGCTTCGTCTCACCGCGCTGCCCCTCGAGGTCACTCCCCGGCGGTCGGCTATCGATCGCATCACCGAGCTGGTGGCCCACAACGACGTGGAGACGGTGGTCGTAGGCGTCCCCAACCCGCTGGGCGGAGGGGATTCGGAGTCTTCGTGGAAGGCCCGGGAATTCGGCGCCGAGGTCGCGGCGCGGACCGGTGTCGAGGTGGTCTATGTCGACGAGCGTTACACGACGCGGATCGCCGAGCGGTCGCTCCTCGAGTCGGGGATGAGACGTCGTGGCCGGCGTGAGACGAGGGACAAGGTCGCCGCGGCCATCATCCTCCAGAGCTACCTGGACGGGAACTCGGAGGCTCGAGGCGACGTAGAAGACACTGGTGCCCGATGAGCTTTGAGCCCGTCCCCGAACAATCCCCGTGGACACGTCTGGGGAGGACCGCCGCAATCGTCGGTATGGTGATCCTCGCCGGGTTCTTGGTCGTCGGGGGCGCCTCCTATCTGGGCAGGGCCGTGGGCAACGCACTGGGGCCTGGTGAGGTGTCCGATGCCCCCGTCGATGTCGAGCCTGGGTTGCCGGTGACGGTTGAGATACCCCCGGGCTCGTCCGGCCAGGACATCGGTGCCATCCTCGCCGCCAACGGCGTGGTCCGATCGGCGCTGGAGTTCGGGGTCGCCGTGCGAAACGTCGACGCCGCCCAGAGCCTCAAGGCGGGCACCTACGCGTTTCTCACCCTCATGGAGCCGGCGGAGGTGGTGGCGATGCTCGTCTCGGGACCGGCGCCGTCGGTCTTCCGGGTCACCGTGGTCGAGGGTCTGCGTATCGAGGAGATCCTCGTGGCCCTCGCAGAGAAGACACCACACGAGTATCAGGACTTCGTAGACGCCCTGGTCGGGGAGGAGGTCACCACCTCATTGCGCCAGATGCCCCAGAACCCGACCCTCACCGACTGGGAGGGGCTTCTCTTCCCCGACACCTACGAGTTCTCGGCTAGCGCAGACGCCGAGGACATCCTCCAACGGATGGCCACCACGATGGAACAGCGGGTAGACAGCATCGACTGGAGCGCCTGGGAGGAGCTGGGGTACACCAAGTATCAGGGGATGGTGGTCGCCTCACTCATCGAGAGCGAGGTCAAGGTCGAGGAGGAGCGCGTCCTCGTGTCCAGCGTGATCAACAACAGGCTCGCCGACGGGATCCGGCTCGAGATCGACGCCACGGTTCTCTATGCCATGCGAACCCGGGATGTCGCGGAGTTCAACCGGGAGTTCGACTCTCCTTACAACACTTATCTGATCGAAGGTCTGCCCCCGACGCCGATATCCGCGCCGGGAAGGGCCTCCCTCGAGGCGGCGGCGGCCCCGGCCGACACTCCGTTCTACTTCTACGTCCTGGCCGACCTCGAGGGTGGTCACGCTTTCGCCGAGACGTTCGAGGAGCACCAGGCCAACATCGCTCAGGCGAGGGAGGACGGTGTGCTTCCCTGAGACTGGCAGACTCTCCGGGTGGCCGTCTTCTACCGCTTTGCCCTGGCCGGGGACCCGGTCGAGCACTCCATGTCGCCGGTCATGCATCGCACCGCTCTCCGAATCGCCGGCTTGGAGGGAGACTATGTCGCTGTCCGCGCCGGGCCGGCCCGTCTCGGGAGTCTGGTCGACGAGCTCAGGAGTGACGAGCTCTCAGGTCTCAACGTCACCATGCCCCTCAAGGAGACGGCGACCAGACTCGCGGATCTGCTGACTCCGGAAGCTGCCGCGGCCGGGTCGGTGAACAGCCTCAGGGGAGCGGCCGGTGTCATCGAGGGTCATTCCACCGACGTGACCGCGTTCAGGGCCTTGTACGCCAGGATCGAGCCGGACACGATCCTGGTCCTTGGTGGCGGAGGTTCGGCGCGGGCGGCCCTGGCGGCCGGGGACGGCGCACGGTGTGTGGTGTCCCTCAGGTCCCCGGAGCGTGCCCGCGGGTTGCTGGCGCGGTGGCCGGCGCTCGAGACGGCCCCATGGGGCACCGGTGTTCCCGGGGCCCTGGTAGTGAACGCCACACCTCTCGGAATGAGTGGGGAGAGCCTGCCCGACGTCGTGCTCGGCGAGGCCATCGCCCTGATCGATCTTCCCTACGGCGTCACGGCCACCCCGGCGGTTGGGAGAGCGAAGGAAGCCGGGATCGTCTGCGTGGATGGCGTCGAGTTTCTGGCCCTCCAGGCCGCCCACTGCTTCGAGTGGTTCACCGGGGTTGCCGTAGACTCGGCGACCCTCGCCGCCGCGGCCAGAAACGTCTAAAGCGGCTGACGAAAGAGGCCGAAAGGTTGGCAAGGCTTGAAGCAAGGAGCTGTTGTGTCTCTTTCCGGGAATCTTGGATTCGTCTCACTGGACGAGGTGCTCCGTCTGCTGACTCGTTCCAAGCAGCGTGGGGCTGTGGATGTCAAGGGTGAGAAGGCCCGTGGTCGGATCTTCGTCGACCGTGGCGGCATCGGGCTCGCCACTACCTTCACCGACGAGACGCTGCGGCGTCATCTCATCAAGTCCGGTCTTGTCGAGGCCGCCAAGCTCGATAGCGTCATCGAAGGCCGGTCTGACCTGGCCAAGTCGACCGAGGGCGACGGTGGCGCCATGACCGCCCTTCTCCGCGAGATGTCTGTCGAGAGCATCTATCAGCTCGGGCTGCACGGCGAGATGTTCGAGGTGTACGAGAACGAGACCTCACCGTACTCCAGCTCCAAGCCCTTCGAGCTCGAGGACCTGCTCGCCGATGCCAAGCAGCGTCTCACCGACTGGGCGGACGTGACCAAGATCGTCACCGACCTGGAGCGTCATCTGCGGTTCAGGCGAGAGCTTGGCGACCGCGACCAGGTGACCATCGCCAAGGACGCCTGGCGAGTGCTCAGCGAGGTGGGACGGGGGAGCAGCGTCCGAGTGCTGGCCGACGAGCTGGGCACCACAGAGTTCTGGACGGCCCGTGTCGCCGCACGTCTCATCGAGGAGGACCTCCTCGAGATGGACCCGACGCCCGCGGGAGAACCGGCACAGGTCTGGAGCTACGAGGAGCCGGTGATCGAGCCGGAGCCGTTGACCGAGCCGGAGCCGTTGACCGAGATGGTGCCGATCCCCGAGCTGGAGCCGGTTGCCGACATGGAGCCTGTGGTCGGGACCGGGTCGGTCGCAGAGTCCGCCGTGGAGGAGACTTTCGCCTCAGGAGCCGAGGTCGACCCCAACCAGTCGTGGTGGCGGGAGCCGGAGCCGGCTGCCGAGGGCGAGGAGGACACCGTTGCTGCCGCGGTCGAGGACGACACCCACGCCAGCGAAGTCGAAGAGGACACCGAGGCATTCCTCGAGAAGGTGTTCTCAGACATGGAGCCGGCGGAGGAGAGCGAGGAGGGCTACGGGCTCCTGAGACGGCGCCGCATGGGAGTCCTCCGCGACCTGTCCAACGACGCCTGAATGGTCCGGGGCCCAAGGCCCCGTGACTAGTTTGGATCCCCTTGATCGCAGTGGTCGCAGTCGCGGGCGCGATGCTCGGCCTGGTCGCCCATGACCTCGCCGTATCGGGGCTGACTGCCGACCGCCCCCTTCGACCCCTGATCGGGGTGTGCCCGGAGTGTGGTGAGCGGCGTGGATGGCACCGGTTTCGCTGTCCACGGTGTGGTCGTGGCATCCAACGGGAGCCGGTGGTCGCCGTCACCGGGGGACTGGTGGCGGTGTCTTTCTTCCTTCTGTTCGGGTGGGACTGGGAGCTTGTTCCCTATCTCGGGTTTCTCACCTTGACCATGGCTCTCCTCGTCACCGACCTCGAGCAGTTCCGCATCGTGGACCGGCTCAATCTGAGGGGTACGGCGTTGCTCGCTGTGACGCTGGCCATAGTCTCGTTCGGGGTCGGCGCGACCGAGGACCTGGTCAGAGGTCTGCTCGGCGCCCTCGTCTACTTCGCCGGTGCATCGGCCCTCTGGCTGCTGGTGAGGGGGAAGGGGTTCGGCGCCGGCGATGTCAAGCTGGCCCCACAGCTCGGTTTGTTCACCGCCTACGTCTCATGGGGGACCCTGGGCTGGGCGGTGTTCGCCATGGCCATGATCGGGGGCGTCCTCGGTGTGGCGATGCTGGCCCTGGGAGCGGCGCGGATGAAGACCGAGCTTCCCTACGGCCCACCCATGATCATGGGGGCGTGGCTGGCGCTGGCCCTGTCGGGGCCCACGTAGCATCCGGTCCGATGCTGCGATTCTTGACTGCCGGTGAGTCCCATGGTCCCGCCCTCGTCACCATCGTCGAGGGGCTCCCCAAGGGTCTGGATGTGACCGCGGAGCACTTCTCCGCGGAGCTGGCAAGGCGTCGTCACGGCTATGGGCGGGGACGACGGATGCAGATCGAGACCGACGAGCTGGAGATCATCGCCGGAGTCCGTCATGGCAGGACCCTGGGGTCACCTGTGGCCGTGGTGATACGGAACACCGAGTGGCCGAAGTGGTCCGAGGTCATGGCGGTCACCCCAGGGGTGGAGGTCCAGGGCGTCACCAGGCCGAGACCCGGCCACGCCGACCTTCCCGGGATGCTCAAGTACGGGACCGACGACGCACGAGACATCCTGGAGAGGGCATCGGCCCGGGAGACCGCGGCGAGGACTGTGGCAGGGGTGCTCGCCCGCAGATTGCTGGCCACCGCTGAAGTCGGGATCGTCAGCCATGTCGTGGCCATCGGCGAGGTCTGGAGCGAGGGCCCAGCCCCGACCCCGGAGCAGGCAGCCGACGTGGACGCCAGCGAGGTCCGCTGTCTCGACCGGGAGGTCTCGGCGCGTATGGTGGCCGCCATCGACCGTGCCCGAGAGGCCAAGGACACCTTGGGCGGTGTGTTCGAGGTGATCGGCCATGGGATCCCGCCGGGCATCGGCTCCCATGTGCATCACGACCGCCGACTCGATGCCCTGCTCGCCGGTGCCATGATGTCGATACCCGCGATCAAGGGGGTCGAGATCGGCGAGGGGTTCTCGGTCGCCGCCCTCCCCGGGTCGAAAGCCCATGACGAGATCCACCTGAGCGATGGCCTGCTCGGCCGGGTCACCAATCGGGCGGGAGGCATCGAGGGCGGGATGAGCAATGGCGAGCCAGTGAGGGTCAGAGCCGCCATGAAGCCGATCTCGACGCTGATGCGCCCTTTGGCGACCGTGGACATGGCCACAGGTGAGCCGGCTGCGGCGGTGCGGGAGCGAGCCGACGTGTGCGCGGTGCCCGCCGCAGCCGTGGTCGGCGAGCAGATGATGGCTTTGGTGCTAGCTGCCGAGATGCAGCGCAAGTTCGGGGGCGACACCGTCGAGGAGTTCACAGCAGCGGTCGGGTCCTACCGCGAACGGCTGACCCAACGGACCCCATGACGTTGTGGCTGGTTGGCATGATGGGGACGGGGAAGACCACGGCCGGTTCGATGGCTGCTAGCCGTCTCGGGGTCGGTTTTGCCGACAGTGACACCGTTGTCGAGGAAATGGCCGGGTGCCGGATCGACGTGCTCTGGGAGCAGGATGGGGAGGAGGCGTTCCGCGCCCTGGAGAAGGAGGCGGTCGCCCGGCTCGCCGGCTTCGAGGGGATCGTCGCCACCGGCGGAGGGGCGGTGCTCGACCCGGCGAGCCGTGCCCTGATGTCCGGTACGGTCGCCTGGCTCAAGGCGTCCCCGGAGGTGATCGCGGTGCGTCTCGGCGGGTCGGATCGGCCGCTCTTGGACGGTCACGACGACGCCGTCGGGAGGGTGGCCTCCATTCTGAGGTCGCGTTCGGGGTTGTACGAGGAGGTCGCCACTTGCCGGATAGAGACCGACGGGGAGAGCCTGGAAACCGTGGCGCAGCGAATAGCGGCGGCATGGACCGGCTGATCGTTGCCGATCACACCGAGGTGATCGTAGGGGAGGGGTGGCCCCGACCGCTCCTGCCACCACGCGAGGATCGGCGCCAGGTGGCCCTCCTCACCCAACCCGAACCGACGAGCCGGGCAATCGAGCTGGCGGGTCTCCTGCGTGAGGATGGCCTGCGGACGGAGGTCATCGGTCTGCCCGACCGGGACGAGGCGAAGACACTCGAGGTCGCGGCCACCGTGTACCAGGCATTGGCAGGAAGCCGCCTCACTGCACAGGACACGATCATCGGTTTTGGTGGGGGCGCCGTGACCGACTTGGCGGGGTTCGTCGCCGGCACCTGGATGCGTGGCGTGGAGGCGGTCCACTTCCCGACGACCTTCCTCGCCGCGATCGATGCAGCCATTGGGGGCAAGACCGGGGTCAACATAGGTGGCAAGAACCTCGTCGGGTTGTTCTGGCACCCGACACGGGTCGTGATCGATCTCAATGTCCTCGAGACCCTGCCCCCGGAGCTGGTGCGCGAAGGTATGGCCGAGGCGTACAAGGCGGGTCTCGTCGGCGATCCGGCGCTGGCCGCCCTGCTCTCCGATGACCCGGAGCCCGACACGAGGGAAGTGGTGCTCCGGGCGCTCCTCGTCAAGAAGCGTCTCGTCGATCTCGACCCCAGGGACCGTGGGGAGAGGGCCTTCCTCAACTTCGGCCACACCATCGGCCATGCGCTGGAGTACGCGTCGACGCTATCTCACGGTGAGAGCGTCGCCCTGGGCATGGTGGCGGCGGCGAGGGTCTCCGAGATGGTGGCCGGGTTCCCGGACCGCCGGACGGTGACGAGCACGATCGAGCGTCTCGGGCTGCCGACGACGGTTCCGGGAGTTGACGGCGCCAGGGTGCGCGACCTCGTCGGTCGGGACAAGAAGCGAGATCACAGCGGCACGCGGATGGTCCTCCTCAAAGAGATCGGAGATCCTTTCCTGACCCATGTCGGCCCGGACGAGGTCGAGGCAGGGCTCTCTGCCATAGGGTTGTGACCGGGGTAGCGTGCCCGCCGCAGATGAGGGCCGACGATTGATCAGCACCAACGACGTCCGTCCCGGGATGGCGCTCGAACTTGATGACGGGCTGTTCTCCATCATCGAGTATCAACACGTGAAGCCGGGGAAGGGAAGGGCGTTCGTCCGGATGCGGCTGAAGAAGTTGGACACCGGACAGGTCCTCGACCGCACCTTCCGCGCCGACGAGAACGTGCAACAGGCGCGCATCGAGCGTGCGGAGCATCAGTACCTCTATCACGACGATCTGGGGTTCCACTTCATGAACCTCAACGACTACGGCCAGATCGTCCTCGCCCCCGAGGACGTGGGCGACGCCGCAGCATTCCTCGTCGACGGCCTGACCGTCGGCATCGCAATGCACCAGGAAACGGCAATCGGGGTGGATATGCCCGCTGCGGTCGAGATGAACGTGACCTACGCCGAGCCGGCGGTGAGGGGCGACACCAGGACGTCGGCGACCAAGCCGGTGACGACCGAGACCGGGATGACCGTGCAGGTCCCTTTGTTCGTCGAACAGGGGGACCGCATCCGGGTGGACACCAGGTCGGGTGAGTACCTGACCCGTGTATGAGCGCCCGGGAGCCCCGTGACCAGGCACTGGAGTGCCTGTACACCCATGAGATGACCGGAGAGCGGCCCCCGGCCTCGGGTCGGGCGGCGAAACTGGTGAACGGGGTCCTTGCCGACCTCGAGGGTCTCGACCGACGCATCGAGGACGTGTCCGAGCACTGGGCGGTCTCCAGGATGCCGGTGATCGACCGCAACATCCTGAGGATGGCCCTGTTCGAGCTGGAGTCGGAGCCGGGTGTACCGACGGCAGTCGTGGTCTCCGAGGCGGTGCGACTCGCCTCGACCTACTCCACCGAGCGGTCGGCCACCTTCGTCAACGGTGTGCTCTCGTCTCTGGCCCGCCGTACCCGCACCGAGACCTGACCGCCCGGCCCAAGTCTCTCCCCCCAGCGAACGAATGAGCGTTGGGGGGAGTACCGGCGTAGCCGGGGAGGGGTCAGTTTCTCCCCCCGGGAGGGAAGCGAAGCGACCGACGTTGGGGGGAGTACCGGCGTAGCCGGGGAGGGGGGCAAGTCACCCCCTCGGGCCCTCCGGGGCACCTCCCCCAACGGTCGCTCCACTCCCTGGGGGAGGAATTTACAACACCGGAGAAATGACCATTACGAACACCATCATTAGCCAAAATGTTATTACAAATGCAAATCTAAAGATTGGTGGCGGGGGTATATACAATTTCAACGGAAAAATGTGGGATGGTTCATAACGAGCCATAAATTAGTTGACACTTTTGCACATTGACAATCAAAAAGGTTGAACCTCAAGCCGGGTTCGGGTTGAGCAACAAGTTTTTGAAGACGCTAGCCAAGGCAGGCGCATCTTCAACCCCGGCCCATTGCAGCGGGCTCTGCCCGGCGCGCTTGCCACGGGGAAACACGTGGTGGTTCCAGAAGAGCTGCAAGAGCGGCAGCAACCAATCCGGCATCCCGCGGTGAATGCTGAGGTACGGGCGCAACCAGCTGTGCAGCGCTTCGGCCAGGGAAGAACTGCGATGGAAC
>JAKEHF010000187.1 GCA_022615295.1 Actinomycetota bacterium
GGTCGCCGGCCCGGTGATCCGGACGATGGCCGTGAAGCCGCCCGAGGCCTCGGTGCTCGCCTTGATGTCGATCTCGGGGATCGGCGGCTTCTTCTCCTCCGAGGACGCCGATTCCGAGGGGGTCGAAGGCAAGTTCTACATCTGGTCCCTCGAAGAGCTCCGGGAGGTCGCCGGCGACGGGCCGGTCGTCGACTACTTCGGCGTGACCCCCGAGGGCAACTTCGAGGGGGCCAACATCCTCACCGTCCGAGAGGGCGACCTCCACGCCTTCGGCGAGGAGAGGAGGCGCCTCCTCGAGAGACGAGCAACCAGGGTGCGACCGGGTCTGGACGACAAGGTGGTGACGGCGTGGAACGGATTGGCGATCAGGGCATTCGCCGAGGCGGGTGCCGCGCTGGACGACGACCGCCTGGTCGAGACCGCCCGGGCCGGCGCCGCGTTCCTCACCGAGCACCTCGTCGTCGACGGCCGATTGATGCGTTCCTGGCGAGACGGTCGCACGTCGGTGCCCGGGTTCCTCGACGACCACACGGCGGCTGCGCTCGGCCTTCTCGCCGTCTTCTCCGCCACCGGCGAGGAGGTCTGGTACAGCAGAGCCATCGGTCTCATCGACGAGCTGGCGCGTTTCCGACGGCCGGAGGGCGGGTTTCACACCACCCCCGACGATGGTGAGGCCCTGGTGAAGAGACCCTTCGACGTCACCGACAATCCCACGCCCTCGGGCAACGCCCTGGCCGCAGAGGCGTTGCTCCTCGCCGGCCTTCTCACCGGGAACGGCGAGTGGCGGGAGGAGGCGGAGGGTTGCCTGTCGGCCGCCGGCGCCCTGATGCCCCGCTACCCGACGATGGTGGCCCATCATCTCTCGGTCTTGGATGCCACGACCAAGACCAAGGAGCTGGCCATCGTCGGACCCGGTTGGCGTGCCCTGGCCAAGGTGGCCAACGCCCGTTTCCGGCCCCACGTGGTCGTCGCCCCCTCGGCGACACCGACGTCCGGGGTACCCCTGCTGGCGGGGAGAGCGCCGGATTCGGGGACCCTGGCCTACGTCTGCCGGAACTTCGCCTGCGAGCTCCCCACGTCAGACCCGACCCTGCTCGCCACGCTCCTAGACGCCTGACTGTCCCACACCCACCTCCAGGGCCCGATGGAGAGCGGTGGTCATCGTCTGCTCGGGATAAGGGCCGGAGCGAGCGGCGTCATCCACGGTTCGCTCCCCGTCGATGCACGAGGCCGCCAGGCCGGCGACGGCCTTGAGCTCCTCGACTTGGGTTGCCAAGAAGCGACGATCGACCACATCGCCATGACCAGGCACGATGACGTCGGGGATCCCGACACTCGCCCCCACCAGCGTGGTGGACCAGCTCAGCGGATAACTGTCGCCAAACGACGGCGGTGCGCCTTCCTCGACCAGATCGCCGAGGAAGGCCACGCCGGCGCCGGGGATCACGATCCTCGTGTCGGAGTCGGTGTGGCCGAGCCCGTGGAAGCTGAGGTCGACCTGACGGCCGATGTCGAGACTCACCCGGTCGGAGAAGGTCTTGCCCGGAGGCACTATCTCCACGGCCTCGATCGTCTCTCTTTGCTCAGGACCCAACCACGAGAGCGCCCCGCGTCTCATCTCGTCAGGCCTTTCGAGGAGCACCTCCCTGGCTCTCACGTGCCCCCAGATCTCGGCGCCGGCGAACCTCGAGTTGCCAAAGACATGGTCCCAGTGCCAGTGGGTGTTGACCACCCATCTGACCGGGAGGCTCGTCAGGCTCGACAGCTCATCTGAGACCATGTCGGCGTCGGCGTGGCTCGACCTTGTGTCGACAACCAGCACGCCGTCATCTCCCAGGACGATCCCGACGTTCTCGTCGAGGGACGGGTAGCGACGTCGAAAAACCCCATCGCCGAGCTCCTGGAACATGCGCGCGACCCTAGTGACCAACAGATAGTTCAACTCAGCTTGAACTTGCTAGGTTGGGCCCATGGAGACGTTGACCATAGGCGAGCTGGCCAGTAGGTCCGGCGTCGCCACCTCTGCCCTTCGCTTCTACGAGACGAAGGGTCTAATCGCTTCGACCCGCACCGACGGGAACCAACGGCGATACCCCAGAGCCACGCTGCGCCGGGTCGCACTCATCAGGGCCGGACAGGAGGTGGGTCTCAGCCTCGCCGAGCTGGCCACGGCCCTGTCCACTCTCCCCCATGAGAGCACGCCGACCAAGGCGGATTGGAGGCGTCTCTCCCGCTCCTGGCGCCACCGCCTCGACACCCAGATCGCCGAGCTGACGGCGCTACGAGACGAGCTGACGGACTGCATCGGCTGTGGGTGCCTCTCCCTAAAGAGCTGTGCCATCTTCAACCCGGGCGACCTCGCCTCCGGTCTGGGGACTGGCCCCCGCTATCTGCTTGGCGACGAGAGACGGGAAGTCAGACGTCCACGGTGACCTGAGCCGACAGGGCCCGTGCCGAAACCCATACGAACACGATCCACAGGATGTCGGCAAGGCCGAGATGGACGAGCTGCGTCCAGGTGGGAGTGCCCAGGAGCACGTTCACCGCCCCGCTCGCCACCATCAGTCCCACCAGGACAGGGAACAGGCGCGTGGCCAAGCCGTCACCGAACCCCGACCGGACCGACACCCACCACCCGGCGGACGCAGCCAACACGGCGAGGACGGGGTGGACCACACGGAGCCGGGTCAGAAAGTGCTCCGTCGTTTCGGGCGCAACGCCTCCCTTGGGAAACAGGGTGTCGGCGAGAGCGGTGACCGCTCCGGTGGCCGAGATGAGGACGAGAGCCACTGCCCCGAGGACGACCATACGTCTCACCGACGGCCGGGACCGCCAGTCGAGCGGGGCGCCGCCGGACAGCCAGAAGACGGTGAGGGTGAGGACGGCGAGCAGGAACAGGGTGTTGACGAGGTGCAGGGGCACCGCCACCGCCCGGGCGACCGAGGTGTCCTCGCCGACCCATTCGGCGAGGACGATCCCCGCCCCTATGAGGGCCTCGACCACTATCGCCACCACCGACAGAAGGGCACCTGTCCTCGCCGGCCGACCGGGCCCTGCGCGACGCCACACCAGGACGGCAAGAAGCGCCACGAGGCCGAGGGCGATGCCGCTGACCGCTCGATGGGTGAACTCGATGGCCGTGGCCCCTTCCAGTTGAGGGAGGAGGACCCCTTGGCAGGTGGGCCAAGATCGCCCGCATCCGGCACCACTACCCGTGGCTCGCACCAGGGCACCCAAGAGGATCACGCCCACGTTGAAGACCAGGACGAACCAGGCGTAGCGGACGATCCCGACCATGCAGGTCGAAACATAGGTGCTCGCGTGGTCAAGACCGACCGGGGTACCGGGCCACCTACCCTGAACCCGTGGACATCGGCGAGGACATCCTCTCCACTATCGGACGCACCCCGATGGTTCGTCTTCGCCGGCTCCACCCACCCGGGAACCTCGTCGCCAAGCTGGAGACGGCCAACCCGGGCGGGTCGGTCAAGGACCGCATCGCCGTTGCCATGATCGACCGCGCCGAGGCCGAGGGGCTCCTCGAATCCGGTGGCACGATCGTCGAGCCGACCTCGGGGAACACCGGGGTCGGGTTGGCCCTCGTGGGCGCGGTTCGGGGTTACCGGGTGGTGTGCACCGTCCCCGACAAGGTCTCGCAGGAGAAGCGTGCCCTGCTCAGGGCCTATGGGGTGGAGGTGGTGGTGACGCCGACGAATCTCCTCCCCGACCACCCCGACTCCTATTACGCGGTAGCCCGCCGGTTGGCTTCTGAGATCGAGGGAGCGTTCCATCCCGACCAGTACTCCAATTCGGCCAACCCGGGGGCCCACTTCGAGACCACCGGACCCGAGATCTGGGAGCAGACGGAGGGGGCGGTCGACGTGTACGTGGCGGGTGTGGGCACCGGGGGCACCATCACCGGCGCAGGGCGCTTCCTCAAGAAGATGAAGCCGACAGTCCTCGTCGTGGGTGCCGACCCCAAGGGCTCGATCTACACCCAGGGGCCCGGTGGAGACATACGTCAATATCTGGTGGAAGGTGTGGGCGAGGACTTCTATCCGGTGACGGTGGACCTCGACATCATCGACAGATTCATCGAGGTCGACGACCCCACCTCGTTTGCCATGGCACGACGTCTGGCCCGTGAGGAGGGTGTCCTCACCGGAGGCTCGGGCGGTCTCGCCGTCCACGCCGCCCTCGGCGTGGCCGAGGAGGACTCGGAGCGTCTGGTGGTGGTCATCATCCCCGACTCGGGGAGGGGGTATCTCTCCAAGGTCTATGACGACGATTGGATGACACGCAATCGGCTCGTCACATAGCCGAGGGCCCCCGGCGCACCGGGGGCCCTCTTGATCGTTCGGCGCCGGCATTTCTCCAGCGGCCACGGGTGGACAAGCCCCGTGATAGCCGGTGCCGGGTGGTCCGAGTTTGGAGTCGCCACCTGCCCCTTTACGGGGAGCGGCGCTTCAGCGGTCGGCGCCGCTCAGCGCTCGGCCACCTCCAGAGTCCAAAGACTTTCATACAACGTTGGACCACCTCCTTTCTCTGGTGCGGTCAGTCTGGCACACCGGCAAAGGTGTGGATCAGGTTTTTTCAGAGACGAAGTGTCCCGACGAAACCGTCCCACCAATCCCCCAGTGCGCTGAGACCCTCCCCGGCGGCCCAGAGCAGAGCCACGACCAGGCCGACCAGACCGACGACCGTGGCCAGGGTGCGCACCCGGTAGAGCTGTCTCTGTGTGGCGTCCTCCAGATAGGAGACCTCGACCACGGGGTATGCGGGTGTGATGATGCGGAGCCGGTCCGAGGTCGGCGGGGTGATCCGTGGACTGACCGGCTCCCGGTCCGCCGGAGCCGCCCGGGGCATGGTGGACTCGAGCTCGATGTAGATCGCCGAGTCATCGGGGGGCTCATCCTCCTCGACGTCCGGCGCCACAGCGACCCGTCTCGGCTCCTCGGTCCTCATGCCTTCCGGGGCCAGTTCCTCATAGACCCTGGACGTCACGACCGTCGGCGCGGTTTCCTCCGGGGACAGAGAGGCGAGGGCCTCCTCGACGGTCGGAGTGTCCTCCACGAGGAGCGGGGGTTCTTGGCCGGCCTTGGCGAAGATCGTCCGCTCGTCGACGCCGAGGATCGCCGACAGGGTCGCCAGGATCTTGGAGTCGTTGGGGACGGTCTTCTCGGCCTCCCAGGATCGGATGGTGGCCGCGGTCCGCCCCACCAACTGTCCCAACTCGGCGTGACTCAGCCCCAGCTTGGTCCGTCTGTAACGCACCAACCGGCCAAAGCTCCTGTCAGGCATGTTGGAGAAATGCTAAGACCGTGTGGTTTGGTTCCCCAACGTCCTCCTATCCTCGACGACGGAGGCGTACGGACGCCTGGTGGGTCCCGCGGTCTTCAAAACCGTTGAGAGGCCATGACGGTCTCTGGCGGGTTCGATTCCCGTCCGCCTCCGCCACCTCCCTGAACGCGAAGGCACCGAGGGTGTGGAGAGGACACCCCCGGCGCGCATGGAGCCGGAGGTCACCCGGCCGATCGAGGATTCGGTTGCGGGTATTGAGGGAATTAAAACCTTAAAATCCGTGAGCCGCGAGGAGGTCAGCCAGATCAGTATCACTTTCCAGCCCGATCGCGATCCGGATGCCGCGGCGGCCGATGTGCGAGACAGAGTTTCACGGGCGCGCGACCAACTCCCGCGCGAAGTGGATGAACCTGTTATCTCGAAGGTCGATGTAGATGACCAGGCCATCATCTGGCTGGCGTTTTTCAGTGATCGGCACACCGCGCTCGAGATCACCGATTTCGCCGACCGTTACGTCGAGGATCGGTTGCAATCCTTAGCGGGGGTCGCCAGCGTCATCATAGGCGGAGAGCGTCGCTATGCCATGCGGATCTGGCTGAACCGGGCCCGCCTCGCGGGTTATGAGTTATCACCCCAGGATATCGAAGACGCCTTGAATCAGCGCAACGTCGAGATCCCGGCGGGCCGCA
>JAKEHF010000188.1 GCA_022615295.1 Actinomycetota bacterium
CGCTGACCGCCGGGGTGGTGGCCGCCGCCACCTCCTGGTACTTCCACGTCGGGCCCAATGACCAGACGCTCCAGGTGGTGGGGCTCTCGGTGGCATGGGCGTTTGGTGTCTCGGCGGTCGCCTCGCTGGTCGGTCTCGCCTCCCTCCAGTACTTCGAGACGGCCTTCGACATCACCACGACGCTCAGCCTCCTCGATCTCACCGACCGCAACCACGAGGCGCTACAACTCCTCCAGGAGGAGGCATTCGGCACCTTCAACCACTCGCTCATGGTGGGGACCTTGGCCGACGCCGCGGCCCGGGCCATCGGTGCCAACCCCCTTCTGGCCAGGGCGATGGCCTACTACCACGACCTGGGCAAGACCGAGAACCCCACAATCTTCATCGAGAACCAGTTCGGCATACCCAACCCCCATGACATCCTCGACCCCAGGGAGTCCGCCGAGCTCATCCGGAGCCATGTCACCTCGGGGGTGGCCCTCGCCAGACAGTTCAAGATCCCCACCGAGGTGGCCCAGGGGATCGTCAGCCATCACGGCGACGGTGTGATGCGCTACTTCTACGAGAAGGCCAGGTCGCAGAGCACCGAGGAGGTCAACGTCGACGACTTCCGTCACATCGGTCACAAACCCCAGACCGCGGAGACCGCCATCCTCATGCTCGCCGACTCCCTGGAGGCCGCCTGCCGGGCCGTCTTCCAGACCGAGGAGCCGACGCCCGACGCCATCGAGAAGGTCGTCAACCGGATAATCGACGAGAAGGTGGAGGACGGACAGCTCTCCGAATCGCCGTTGACACTTGGCGAGCTGACCCAGATCAGGAGGGCCTTCCTCGACTCCCTGATCGGTCACTACCATCAGAGGATCGCCTATCCCAACTTCCCGGGCACCTGATGGACGACCCCCTCAGTACCGAGGCCTCCTCGCCGAGGCCCCCCACCAAGTGAGCGTCTTCCTTGCCAACGAGCAGACCGAGGACGTGGGCGCCGTGGAGCTGCGAGCCCTCGCCGAGGCGATCCTCCGGGCCGAGGGCTATCCCGTCGACTGTGAAGTGACCATCCTCTTCGTCAGCGACGCCGAGATCGCCAGTTACAACGAGCGCTTCCTGGAGCGTCAGGGCCCAACCGACGTCCTCGCCTTCCCTCTCGAGGACCTGCTTCCGGGTCTGGCGCCCGACCACGACCCCTACGGGCCGCCGCTGGTCCTCGGTGACGTGCTTATCGCACCCTCCTATGTGCGACGTCAGGCAAACGAGATGGGTGTGGACTACACGGACGAGATGGCCCTCATGGTCACCCACGGCATTCTGCATCTCCTCGGCTACGACCACGAGAGCGAGCCCGAGGCGGAGCGTATGGAGAGCCGGGAGCGGGAGCTCCTCGCCATTGTGGGGAGGCAGAGACGATGACCGGCGTCGTCCTCGTCCTCGCCATGTTGTTGCTTCTCGCCGCGGCCTGGGTCCGTGCCGCGGGCACCGCGGTGACGCGGGTCCCCCGGGCCGATGCCCTGCGTGACGACGCCGACGGGAGACGGGGGGCGGCCCTGGTCGCCGAGCTCCTCGACGAGAGGGAGGCGATCACCCCTGCCGTCGGGGTCGTGGTGTCGGGGCTCCTCGTGGTGGCCACGGTGCTCTCGGCACTGGCGGTCTCCGAGCGGCGATCGTTGGGGGCGGCCATCCTCCCTGCCCTTCTCCTCGGGGTCCTCATCTTCGTGCTCGGCGACCCGATCCCTCGGTCGCTGGGCCGGTGGAGGCCCCACCGCATCGCCTACGGCTCGGCATGGCTCCTCGCCCTGGCGGTCCGTATGGGCGGTTGGGCGAACGACCTGCTCAGCGAGCCGGAGAACCAGGAGGTGGCCACCGAGCCCCAAGCCCCGGAGGAGGTCGAAGAGCAGGAGAGGGAGCTGATCGACTCGGTCCTGGAGTTCAGCGAGACCCTCGTGCGCGAGGTGATGACCCCACGTCCCGACATGGTCACCATCCCCACCGACGCCACCATCGACGAGCTGATCTCGCTGGCCTCGGACGAGGGCTACTCCCGACTCCCTGTCACGTCCAACGGGGACATCGTGGGTATCGCCATCGTCAAGGACCTGTTGACCAGGATCAAAGAGGACAAACCGCCTCGTCTGGTGTCGGAGGTGATGCGCCCGATCGCGTTCGTGCCGGAGACCAAGCACGCCTCGGCCCTGCTCAACGAGATGCGCGAGCAGCATCTCCAGCAGGTCATCGTGGTCGACGAGTTCGGGGACATCGCAGGGCTTGTCACAATCGAGGACCTCATCGAGGAGCTGGTCGGGGAGATCTCCGACGAGACCGACGAGGAGACCCAGACCATCGTCGCCAGGGGGCTCGGCTGGGACGTCGACGCCCGGGCCTCGATCGACGAGCTCTCGACGGCGACCGGTGTCGAGCTCCCCGACGAGGACTGGGACACGGTCGGGGGGTTGGTGCTCGGGCTGGCGGAGCGGGTCCCCGAGGTTGGGGAGACCTTCCGGTTCAGCGACCTCGTCTTCAAGGTCACCCGGATGCAGGGCCGCCGTGTCGCCGAGGTCAACGTGGTCCACGACACCCGCATCGAGGCGGTGTGAAGAGCGGGTTCGTGCCCGTCGTCGGACGCCCCAACGTAGGCAAGTCGTCCCTCGTCAACCATATCGTCGGGTCCAAAGTGGCCATCATCTCGAGACGCCCCCAGACCACACGCAACGTGATCAGGGGGGTGGCCGAGGGCCCCGGCTATCAGATGGTGCTCCTCGACACACCGGGGGTGCACAAGCCCCGAAACGAGCTGGGGAATCGCCTCAACGCCATGGTGGGTCGGACCCTCACCGACGCCGACGCGGTCATCTTCGTCATTGATGCCACCATGTCCGTCGGCCCCGGTGATCGGCTGATCGCTACCCGTCTCCATGACGCTGAGGCCGACGTCGTGGTTGCGGTCAACAAGGTCGACAAGGCCTCCAAGGGGGACACGGTGACCCGTCTCACCGAGGCGGCGCAATGGCCGTTCCCCGACATCTACCCGGTGTCGGCAGCCACCGGCCACGGGATCTCCGGGTTGGTCGAGGGCGTCGTCTCCCGGCTCACTGATGGTCCCGCCTTCTACCCCCCCGGGGTGGACACTGATCAGCCCGAGGAGATGATCGTCGGCGAGATAATCAGGGAGAAGTTCCTCGACCGTCTCCGCGACGAGCTGCCCCACTCCCTCGTTGTCAGGGTCTCCGAGATCGACCAGCGGGAGAGCGGGCTCATCGACATCGTCGCCGACGTGATCGTGGAGCGTGACAGCCAGCGGGGGATCGTCCTCGGCAAGGGGGGCTCGGTGCTCAAGACCGCCGGCACCGAGGCGAGAACCGAACTCGAGACCGTGCTCGGGGACAGGGTCAACCTCAGGCTCAAGGTCCTCGTCGAGAAGGACTGGCAGTCGCATCCTCCCTTGCTCGACCGGCTCGGGTTCAGGGAGAGGTGAGCGACTACGACGTGATCGTCGTCGGGGTGGGCGGCATGGGCAGCGCCGCCGTTCATCATCTCGCAGCCCGTGGACAGCGCGCACTGGGCCTGGAGCGATTCGACATTCCCAATGCCATGCGGTCGTCTCACGGCGTCAACCGGATCATCCGGATGGCCTACTACGAGGACCCTTCCTACGTCCCGCTACTGAGGAGGGCCTACGAGCTGTGGCGTGATCTGGAGCGTATGGCAGGGGAGCGGCTCCTCGTGATCACCGGGGGCATCGACGCCGGGCCCGAGGACAGCACGGTCTTCACGGGGTCACTCCGCTCCTGTCGTGAGCACCACCTCGACCACGAGGTTCTCACGGGCGACGAGGTGAATGAACGGTTCGGCGGCTACCGGCTCCCCTCTCATCACATGGCGGTGTATCAACCCAACGGGGGCCGTGATGTCGGAGCGCGGCATCGTGGCCAGCGTGATGGCGGCGTTGAGCCATGGGGCGGAGGTCAGGGCCAGGGAGCGGGTGCTCGGCTGGGAGCCCCGGGACGTTCGCCTCGGTGGTGGGGGAGATCCTCGCCGATCTCGCAGTCACCGGCTCGACGACCCACGACA
>JAKEHF010000189.1 GCA_022615295.1 Actinomycetota bacterium
GCCACCTACACCTTCACTCGACCCATCTATGACGGGCTCTTCAGGATCCGGCCCGACACCACCAGCCCGGGCACGGTCGAAGCGGGGGCGGCCGAGTCGTGGGAGGTGTCTGACGACGGGACGGTGTGGACCTTCCATCTCAGGGAGGGGATAACCTTCACCAACGGCGAGCCCCTCACGTCTGAGGACGTCAAGTTCTCGGCCGACCTGCTCCGAATCGGCGACAGCTCGGCAGCCTCCTTTCTCTCCGCGATCAGCGACGTGCGGGCACCCGACGACCTCACGGTGGAGATCGAGCTGGCGACAGCCTCCCCGGACTTCTGGGTCCTCATCGCCGAGATCATCGATATCTATCCCGCCGACTACGTCCAAGAGGTCGGTGAGGAGGCCTTCAACCTGAGCCCGGTCGGCTCGGGCCCCTACAGGATGGTCGAATGGAGGGTCGACGAGTTCGTGCGATACGAGGTCAACGAGGACTACTGGGGCGAGCCACCCGATTTCGAGGAAGTGATCATCCGCATAATCCCGGAGACCTCGACCGCGGTGGCGGAGCTACAGGCGGGGAACATCGACGCCACCCTCATCGATGTCGCATCGCTGCCATTGGTGGAGGGTGACGGCGACCTGCACGTAATCTCCGCCAGCGGTCCGACCATCCTCAGGGTCATCCTCCGGTTCGATCAGGCCCCCACCGACGACGTCCGAGTGCGTCAGGCGATGAACTACGCCATCGACCGGGAGGCCCTGGCCCAGACCTTCTACAACGGTCGGACCCAGATCCCGGCCTCGGTTCTCCCCGTCAACGGCCTCGGCGCCACCGATCGGGAGCCATATCCCTACGACCCGGAGATGGCCCGGACGCTTCTCGAGGAGTACGGACAACCTGTCTCATTCACCTTCGAGTTCTCCAGCAGTCAGCTCAACAGTGATCTGGCCCAGGCCCTGGCGGCATACTGGGAAGAAGTGGGGATCGAAGTGGAGCTGGTGCCCCTCGAGGGTCAGGTGCTCGGGGAGAGGCTCCGGGGCGGCATAGAGGGCGGCGGCGCCATCGGCCCGGTGTCCCTGGCCACCTGGAGCGGTGTCAGCGACCCTTCACCCATCTACCAGTTCAACATCCACCCCGCCGGCATCTTCGGGTATGTGAACGTCGAGTCCATCAACGAGGCCATCGCCGCCTCGGTAGCCACCCTCGACGACGCCCAGCGGGAGCAGGCGCTCCTCCAGGCGGAGGAGGAGTGTTTCGACCAGGCGTGCTGGGTGTTCCTGTTCGTCCCGGACGTGCTGATCGGCGCTCGGGCCGGTGTCGACGTGAGGTCGATCACCGAGGGCCCGTTGGACATCTACAAGGCCGCGAAGCTCGACTGAGTCTTTGGCGGCCCTCGCTCCCCGGGCTGCGACCCGGAGTCGCCCCGGGGGCGAGCCGCCCGATCCAGGCACGGGCTGGGCCCGAGGCCATGACCTCTAGGCTTGTCGTGGAGCGAAGGGTATGGGCGCCTACATAGCGCGACGTCTCGGTTACTCGATCATCACGTTGATCGGGGTGGCCACCATTCTCTTCTTCCTCCTCCAGGCGACCGGCGACCCGGCTCTGGTCTATCTGCCCCAACGCGCCAGCGCGGCAGACGTCGAGGCCTTCCGAGAGGCACATGGGTTCAACGACCCGATCCTGGTCCAATACGCCCGCTTTATCACCAACTTCCTCACAGGTGACTTCGGGGAATCCCTCAACTTCGGTCGTCCCGCCCTGGGTCTCGTCATGGAGTTCGTCCCGGCGACCGTATCGCTGGCGTTGGCCGCCACCATCATCGCGGTGGTCGTCGGAGTGCCGTTGGGGATCCTGGCGGCGGTGAAGCGGGGTACGGCCGCCGATACCCTGCTCATGACCGGCGCCCTCACCGGTCTGTCCATCCCTGACTTCTGGCTCGGTCTGATGCTGATCCTGGTCTTCGGTGTCGAGCTCGGTTGGTTCCCCATCTCCGGTCGTGGCGGGCTCGACCATCTCGTCCTTCCGGCGGTGACCGTTGGAGTGGCTATGGCCGGGTCGCTGGCCCGGCTCCTCCGGTCCAACCTCATCGATGCGCTGGGTCAGGACTACATACGGACCGCCAGGGCGATGGGGATCCGCTGGTCGAAGATCGTCGCCAAGCACGCCTTGAAGAACGCCTCCTTGCCCTCCCTGACCTCGTTTGCCCTCCAGGTGGCGCTGATCCTCACCGGGGTGTTCGTTGTCGAGGTGGTGTTCGCCTACCCAGGGATGGGCCGGCTTGTGATCAACGCCATCAACCAGCGCGACTTCGCCGTCGTCCAGACTGGCATCTTCTTGGCGGGTGTTGCCTATGTGCTCCTCAACCTCGTGGTGGACGTCGTCTACACCTATCTCGACCCTCGAATCCGATTGGTGGCCGACTGAATGGTCGGGCTGCAAATCACGTCGTCGACCCCCGTGCGTCGGCGCCCTGGCACGATATGGCGGCACAAGTCGGCCATCTTCGGTCTGATCCTCTTCGGCTCGATGCTGATTGGAGCCCTGCTCGCCGGTTGGGTCTCTCCTTACGACCCCGGAGCGCAGGATCTCTCCGCGAGTTTGCAGCCTCCTGCTTTCGCCGGCGGATCCACTGAGCATCTCCTGGGGACGGACCGACTGGGGAGAGACATCCTCAGCCGAGTTCTCCATGGAGGGCGGATATCGCTCCTGGTGGCGGTGGCCGCCTTCGCGATACAGAGCACCGTGGGCACCTTGCTCGGTCTGCTGTCGGGCTACTTGGGGGGGAGGGTCGACCAAGTGATCATGCGGATCGCCGACATCCAGCTCGCACTGCCCGGTCTCGTCGCCCTCCTGGCTGCGGTCGCCATATTCGGTCCCAGCCTCTTCAACTTGATCCTCTTCCTGGGGATCGCCGGATGGCCGGGTTATGCACGCATCGTCAGGAGTGAGGTCCTCTCCCTACGAGAGCGCGACTTCGTAGAGGCGGCCCGTGTCCTCGGCGCCACCAGGGGAAGGATCCTCCGCGCCCACATCCTCCCCAATGTCCTCACTTCGCTGATCGTGATCGCCACGATCGCCACGCCGGGTGTCATCCTCGCCGAGGCCTCGCTCAGCTTCCTCGGCCTCGGCGCTCCACCGGACGTCCCCACCTGGGGCACGATGGTCAACGACGGGAGACCATTCATAGCCACGGCCTGGTGGGTGTCCATGTTCCCCGGCCTGGCCATCGTCGTCACCGTGCTCGGGATCAATCTGTTGGGCGACACCATCCGCGATGTGATGGACCCACGATCGCGGAGGCTTCGCTGATCAGTAGCCGGGGTCGACCACGGGCAGGCTGAGGAAGCTCGCCCGGCTCCCGCCCTGGTAGATGGTGTTGGTGCCCTCGACCGCCTTCGTCGCCAGGGCAGTGGGCTCGGTGGTGCCGGGGCTGGGCAAAAAGGCCGGGAAGCTTGTGGAGGAGATCCGGAGCCTGATCCGGTTTCCAGCGGCGAAGGCCACCCCGACCGCGTCCATGTCGAGCTCGAATCTGTAGACGTCACCCGGTTCCAGTGGCTCAGCCCGTTGTGGACCGTTGCGATACGCGGCTCGGATCCCGTTCTGACGAAGTATCGCCGAATAACCGTTGGGGTGGACCTCGCTGAGCGTGGCTATGAAGTCGGTGTCCACCGCCGTCGACGATGCGTGGAAAACGAGCTTGGGCCTGCCGACGACGGTGACGCTCGTCTCCAGGGGGTCTGAGGTGAACGTGAGGCTCCGCTCCTCCGCCTCACGTTGGTCGAGCGGCCCGGCGGGCCACTGCCAGCCCACTCCACCATGGCCACCGATCGAGGGGATCGGGTCATAGGGGTCGTGGTGGAAGCTGGAGGAGGTCTCCACCTCGGGGGCATCCTCGACGAGCCCACCCCTCAGCTCGGCTCCGGCGTCGTCTTGCGCCAAGTAGAGGGTGAGCTGTCCCACCGTCTTCACGGGCCAGTCGTCGGCCTCGAGCCACCGCTCAACGCCCAGCACATAGAGTCGAACGCGTGTCCTGGCGTAGTCGGGGGCGCCGCGCATCCACTTGTCGAACCACTCCAGATGTAGCAGCGGACGGTCGGCGGTCGCCTCGGGGCCGAACATGACCACCTCGGTGTCGGCCGGCACGCCGCCTCCGTGCGTCCAGGGGCCCATCACCAACCACTGCGACTCCCGGGCGAGGGCCGTGGCGGCATTGGCCCGGATCGAGAGATAGTTCTCCAACGTGGGTGTGACATATCGGTCGAACCACCCGCATTCATGGAGGATCGGCACCTGGATCCGGTCGTAACCATTCGAGGGGTCGACCTCCTCCCAGTACGAGTCGTAGTCCAGGTGATAGAGCCGATCGATGAACTCGTCTTCGATGAAGCTCGCCAGTAGCGGGGTCTGCCTGCGTCTCCACGACTCGAGCCAGTCCTGCCAGTCCTCCCGGTTCCCCAACCTCCTCGACAACCCGTTCATCGACGACCAAGCGGGCCCGGTGCCGAGGAGGACGCCATGATCGACCAGGGCGTGGCGAGGATTGGCGGCGTAGCTGACGACCATGGCCTTCAACGACGGTGGCGCCAAGGTCGCCGCCGACAGCTGCCACTGCCCGTCCGACGAGACGCCGTAGGTGCCCACCTGGCCATCGGACCAGGGTTGGGCCGCCGCCCACTCGATGGTGTCGTACCCATCGTGGTGATCCACCGCCTCGTTCCGGAACTGGTAGAAGACGCCCTCCGACCCGAACTTGCCACGCTGGCTCACCACGAGCACCGCGAACCCCTGATCGCGCAGATAGAGGTCGAGCTCGTTCCGCATCCCCCGGGCATACGGTGTCTTCCGGAGCAGCGTGGGGAACGGGCCGGAACCGGGGGGCAGATAGAGGTCCCCGGCGAGGACGGTCTCGTCCCGCATCGGGACCCGCACCGATGTTGTCGTTGGCTCGCTCGACATCCTGTCCGCTCGTGCGTATGTTCTCGGTCTTGTCCGATGGTAGCGTGCGCGTCTCTATCCGCACAGTGTGTGCGTAATGACCACAGCGCGACAGTCTGAGATGACGACCACACCGGCCAACGACCGAGCCGAGCCACTTCTCGAAGTGAGAGACCTGTCGGTCGGGTTCCCAACCAGGGAAGGCTTGGTACGGGCCGTGGATCGGGTCTCTTTCTCGATCAACCCCGGTGAGGTCGTGGGCTTCGTCGGCGAGTCCGGCAGCGGGAAGACGGTAACCGCGCTGGCGGTGATGGGTCTCGTGGCTGCCCAGGGCGCCATCGAGAGCGGATCGATCCGATTCAGGGGTCGGGAGATGATCGGTCTACCGGAGGGCGAGTGGCGAAGGGTCCGGGCCCGTGAGGTGGCGACGGTGTTCCAGGATCCGATGACCGCCCTGAACCCGGTGTTCTCGGTGGGCCATCAGATCTCGGAGGTGTTGAGGACGCATCTTGCTTTGGGGCGGCAGGAGGCGCGAGAGCGGGCGGTCGAGCTCCTGGGGATGGTTGGGATCCCCGATGCCCGCGCCCGGGCGGGGGACTACCCGCATCAGTTCTCGGGTGGGATGCGACAGAGGGTCATGATCGCTATGGCCCTGAGCTGCGATCCGAGCCTGATAATCGCCGACGAGCCGACCACGGCCCTGGACGTCACCATCCAAGCCGAGATACTCGACCTCATCCGCTCGCTCAGCACCGACATGGGGGTGGCCGTGATGATCATCAGTCATGATCTCGGGGTCATGTCGGCCATGGCCGACAGGATCAACGTGATGTACGCCGGACAGATCGTCGAGTCGGCCTCGGCCGTCCGGGTGCTCGTCGGACCGCGCCACCCATACACCCGCGCCCTGCTCCAGTCACTCCCCAGGGTCGAAGGCCAGGCGATCCTGACGGCGATCGAAGGAGCGCCCCCCGACCTGATCAGCCTGCCCATGGGTTGTCGGTTCTATCCGCGGTGCCCCTTCCGAGGCGACGACCGTTGTCGCGACAGCAACCCCGACCTCAGAGAGGTCGACACGGGGCATTGGGTCCGCAGCTTCTACGACCTCGAGCCCGTGGCATGACGGCGCTCCTCGATGTGCGGGAGTTGGCGGTGCACTACCCGGTCCGGGCCAGGGGCTTGACCAGGCGGAGGACCGGCGCAGTGAGGGCCGTGGACGGTGTGTCCTTCACGGTGGAACGGGGGAGGACCCTCGGGCTTGTCGGCGAGTCCGGCGGTGGCAAGAGCACGACCGGAAGGGCGATCCTCATGCTGCAGCGACCCACCGCCGGGTCCGTGCTCTTCGAAGGTGTTGACCTCGCCGGTGTGGCCGAGGGTGAGCTTCGGAACCTGCGACGCCGCATGCAGCTCGTATTCCAGGACCCATATGCGAGCCTCGACCCCCGGATGACGGTCGGGCGTCTCGTCGGCGAGGCGCTCGACATCCATGGTCTGGCCGTGGGACGCTCCAGAGCGGGTCGTGTCGCCGGTCTGCTCGAGCTCGTGGGTCTCGACCCGAAGCACGCCGGCAGATACCCCCACGAATTCTCGGGCGGGCAGCGTCAGCGAATCGGCATCGCACGTGCCCTGGCGGTCGAGCCGATCTTCCTCGTCTGCGATGAGCCGGTCTCGGCTCTGGACGTCAGCATTCAGGCGCAGGTGATGAACCTCTTGGCCGATCTTCGTGACCGTCTCGGCTTGTCCTACGTCTTCATCTCGCACGACCTGGCAGTCGTTCGTCACATCTCGGACCGGGTGGCTGTGATGTATCTGGGCAAGATCGTCGAGATGGCGGACCGGGATGATCTGTACGACCAGCCCCTCCACCCCTACACCAAGGCCCTTCTCTCCTCGGTTCCCAGCCCCGACCCCAACGTCCAGCGCGCCCGGGAGCGTGTCATGCTGAGAGGGGAGTTGCCCAGCCCGGCCGACCCCCCTCCCGGTTGTCGCTTCCACACAAGGTGCCCCCATGCCCAAGAACTCTGCCGAGTCGTGGAGCCACCCCTGGTGAGCGCATCAGCGGGACACGTCGTCGCCTGTCACTTCTGGAGGGAGCTGCGGTCTACGCCGGTGGAGGTGACTCGAGCAAGGACGTCCCGACGAACGTCCTGAGCCCGGCGGCGACCATCTCCACGAGTTGGTCGACCTCCTCGGGCGTGATAGTGAGCGGCGGCGCCAAC
>JAKEHF010000190.1 GCA_022615295.1 Actinomycetota bacterium
CGCGTCTGCCAGTTTCGCCACACCCGCCTCCTGGCATTGTCCCACGGACCTTCTACTTGTCCTGACCGCCACCCTGACCGTTGCCATTCCCATTGCCGTTGCCCTGGCCTTGGCCGTTTCCTTGGGTCTCCCCCTCATCTTGGGTCGAGCCATTGCCCTGGCCATTCCCCTGACCCTGTCCTTGGCCTTGTTCTTGGGCCTGACCCTGACCTTGTCCCTGTCCTTGGCCTTGTCCCTGACCTTGGCCTTGACCCTGTCCTTGGCCTTGACCCTGTCCTTGGCCTTGTCCCTGTCCTTGGCCTTGTCCCTGTCCTTGGCCTTGTCCCTGACCCTGACCCTGACCCTGACCCTGACCCTGACCTTGGCCCTGGCCCTGGCCCTGGCCCTGGCCTTGACCTTGTCCTTGCCCTTGTCCCTGGCCTTGGCCTTGGCCTTGGCCATTGTCATCCGTCGGGGACTGACCACCGGGGTTGAGCTCGCTCACCCCATCGCCAAAGTCGGATCCATCGACACCGAGGTCGTTCCCCCTGTTGGCCTCGATGAAGGCTCGCAGCGTGGCCACCTGCTCCTGGGTCTGGGCACTTGGGCCGGAGAGACTCTCCGCCAGTTCGAGGTGGATCGCCACCCGGTCCGCCGTCTCGGGCTGATCGGTGTCGGGCATGTTCACCAGAGTCGCCAGATGATCGATCGCCGCCTCGGGAAGACCCCGTCCGAGAAGAGAGGCGACCTCGAGGATGCGCTCGTCCACCCCGCCGTCGCCTATGCCCACCCGCTCCAGAGCCCGATCCAACCCGTACAGCGGGTCACCGGGCGCCGACCAGTTGGCTGCAAACGCGACGGAGCTCATCCCGAGCAGCATGACAGCTCCGACAGTCGCGGCGACGAGACGGGGGGCCAGTCTCGACCTCCTCGCCCGCGGTGTTGCGGCGCGTGCCGATCGGGCGATCTCGGCGGCCCGTGCGGCGACGTGGGCCACCACGTCCGGCGCCGGGGCCCGGCCGCCCATGGACTTGAGGGTCTCGACCAATGGAAGGACGACTGCGTACCCGTCGTCCTCGGGCTCCAAGCCGAGGATCAGACGCTCGACGTCGGTATCGGTCGGAAGAAGCAGGCGCATCTCGTCCATGCAATCATCCCCGGATATCATGGAGATACCCCCTCCACCTCGAGCCGGGTGCGCAAGGCAGCCATGGCCCGTCTCTGTAGCGCCTTGACCGCACCGACGGTCTTACCCATGGCGCTCGCCGTCTCCTCGAGACTGAGGTCGGCGACGACGCGGAGTGCCAAGACCTCGCGCTGGTCTTCGGTGAGCACTTCGAGGAGGCCACGCAGCCAGTCCATGGCCAATAGCTCGAGGGCTTCCTCCTCCACGTTGCCTCCCGGCATCTCCAGAACCATCGCGCCGTTGCCGGGCTGTGGTCGACGACCTCGGGCCCTGTGATAGTCGATCATCCGTCTGTGGGCGATCACGAATACCCAGGACCGAAAGGACGTGTCATCTCCGTCGAAACGGTTGATGTCTCGCGCGATCTGGAAGAACACCTCGCCTGTCACGTCATCGGGTTCGCTGATCCCATGGCTCGCCAGATAACCGGTGACCGGGCCAGCCAGCTCGCGATAGATCGACGCCCAAGCGGCCTCATCTCCGTTCTTGGCCGCTCTCAGCTTCCTCACGAATGGGGACCCCTGATGCCGATGGTCTAACTGAACCAACCCATGCCTTTGTTACTGTCGCAAACCTGAGCACATGAGACGTCGCGACCCCACCCCGCACAATGGGTTGCAAGACCCTACTCCCGGTGAGGGACTAGACAGTTGGGTTCTCCTGCTGTGGCCGTATCCCTTTGACCCCGTCTGACGATAACGGGGCATGAGGGTGGTCCAGAGAGGGTCTCGTTGGCGCGGTTCGAAAGACCGGGGGGCCAACCTGATCGAGTTCGCCATAGTCATGCCTCTCCTGGTCTTGCTGATCCTCGGGATTGTCGAGTTCAGCTGGATCCTGGCGACGAATCTCGATGTCAACCAGGGGGCCCGCGAAGGCGCCCGGCTCACCGCGGTCGACACGCCCGCGGGGAATGGCGCTCTCCGCACCGAGATCTGTGAGCGGATGGACCTGGTCGGCAATGACGTGGCGACCAGCATCACCTGGCTCAGCGACGGGAGCCCTGCGGTGGGGGAGGGTGTCAGTGTGACCGTGGCCAGCCCTGTGACGACTCTCACCGGGTTGATCGACTTCTTCTTCACCGGGTTCACCACCCTTCAATCCACCGTCGAGATCAGGATCGAACAGCCACCCACATGGACAGACCAGACCCTGCAGTGCCCTTGAACGACGAGAGGGGCGCCAGCCTCATCCTGATCGCCTTCGCCATGCTGGTGTTCATGGGTTTCGCCGCCTTGGCGGTCGATGCCGGGATCGCATACGAGGACCGGCGTCAACAACAGGCGGCAGCAGATGTCGGGTCACTGGCGGCCGCCCAGTTCGCCAAGACAGGACTTCCAACCACCAACTGCGGGGCGCTCAGCGGCGCCGCCCGTGCCGCCTGTCGCGGGGCCGAAGAGGCGATCGCGGTCGTAGAAGGGACACTGCCCGGTCGATACGACCTAGCGGCATGGGCGGCCTGCACCGACCCGTCTCCGCTCACCCGCGTCTCTTCTCTGAGCCCCTGCATCTCATTCACGAGCAACTTCCAGCGAGCCCGGGTGCTGCTTCCGGGCACCGATGTGAGCACCAGATTCGCCAGGGTCCTCGGTTTCGAGTCCATCAGGGTCACCGCCTTCGCGGAGGCGCAGCTCGATCTCGACATCTCGGCCGATGTGCTTCCGTTTGCGGTCGGTCCTAGCGGAGCGGGGCAGAACCAGACCTGTCTCAAGGCGAACACGACCCAGAACCTGGACGTCGCCCCCTGTGACGGTCCCGATGAGGGCAACTTCGGCATGCTCGACGTTTCTTTGTATGGAAACGCCACCTATGGCACACCGGAGATCTGCGGGAACGCCATGTCGTCGACCAAGATCGCGGTGAACATCGTCATGGGGGTCGACCACCCGCTGGAGACCGCGGGCACCACCGCGGGCACCGTCAACGACTTCTCCAACTGCCCATTCATCTCCAACGTCGTAGACAACCTCGCCACCCAGACCGGCAACACCAGCGGTGGGATCGTCCAGGGCCTCTGGGGTGGGATCAGCACTCCCACCAGAGAAGGCCGGATCACCTGCAAGGACGGAGATGCCAACGAGGGGCCCAAGGTGTCACCCACCGGATCATGGCCCTGTGTCAATGTCAACAACCAGATCCCGGAGACCCTCGACAACACTCCCCTGTGGCATTATCTGGAGTCGACGGTGACCGAGGTATCGCCCGCAGGAGCATGCGACTCGGTGTCCGACCGCCAGGAGATGGAGATCTGTCTGGAGGCTTGGCGAGACTATGGAGCACACCCGGCCACTTCGTTCCTCTTCGTGGAAAATCTGGAGACGGCTCCCAGGTTCGGGGCAGTGCCTACCCTCGAAGACGATCCGAGCAATGGGACCGGCGACTATGACATCGACGACTTCCTGCCGACCTATGTGTCGACGATCTATCTGGGGTGCAACGCCAACACCTGCGACATCATTCACAGCCCCGGGGAGTCATCGACGGGCGCCTGCCCCAACCCTCTGACGCCTACCACTAACTCTTGTGGCTGGTTCGCCTCCGGCAACAAGAATCTGCGGGCGCTCACCGGGTACATGTTGCGCAGGGACATGCTCCATCCCAACACGAGGGAGAACTTCCCGGGGAGCCAGGGCACCGTCGTCTACAACCTGTTTCGCTGATCCGTGATGGATAGCTGTTGGCCTGGAGCCGTGGGTGGGCCGCGTGGGACTCGAACCCACAACCTTGGCGTTAAGAGCGCCCTGCTCGGCCAATTGAGCTAGCGGCCCACGTTGAATGCTATCGGCCAAGTTCTCTTCGCAGGAAGTCGACCCAGGTCATAGTCATGTGGTGGGCATCAGCACACTTTCGCTTCCTAACCATGCACACACCATGCCTTGAGGTGGTTCTTCCGGTGCCCGGTGCCGTCCGGTTTGACGTAGCTCTTGTAGAAGTCCGAGAGAGAAAGACCCAACTCGGTCGCCCACCACTTTCGAGCGGATGGCTCGTCGTTGTCGGCATGGAGATTCACTCGAGCCGTGAAACCCGTCGAAGGTGGAAGATAGGTCTCGGTCCATCGCATGAAGAGTCTCAACGCATGCGGGTCTGCATTCGCCATGCCTAGTTCGGACCGGGTCTTGAAACCTTCACCCCAATAGAGCGACACCCCAGCGACCCAGAATGGGTCGTCCTGGAGATGGAGGGCCTCCAGCTCGGCCTGGGCCTTGATGAGCTCGATGATCCGATGCCGCTTCCGCTGGGTGTCGCGCGGCGTGCTCGGGACCGACGGATTCCGCTCTTTGATCTCGGCAAGTTGCTCATCGGTGAGCACGATGTCCCGACACCAGGTGGCCAGCGTCGACTTCTTCACCGGGACCAGCTCCATGATCTCGCGGTAGGACAGGCCGACCCGGCGCAGGTCCTTTCCCAGCTCCGACCTCTCCCATCGCGACAGTTGTTGCCAGTCCCCCGCCCGCTCGAGGAGTAAAGCCTCGAGACCCATGGTTCGACGATATGAACTACCTGGGACAGGAATGGGGGCCGCGGTAGCCTGAGGTTCACGGGCTGTGGCGCAGTTTGGTAGCGCGCGTGCTTTGGGAGCACGAGGTCGTCGGTTCAAGTCCGACCAGCCCGACGAGGCGAGCCCGTGCCGGCTTTACAATGGCCGGGTTCGCGGGTGTAGCTCAACGGTAGAGCTCCAGCCTTCCAAGCTGGTGGCGAGGGTTCGACTCCCTTCACCCGCTCGATGGGTCGCCTTCCGGGGCGATGCCCGCCCCCGGCCCCTGTAGCTCAAATGGATAGAGCGACGGACTTCTAATCCGTAGGTTGGGGGTTCGAGTCCTCCCGGGGGCGCCGGTGACCCATGGTGGCCGTAGCTCAGCCTGGTAGAGCGCCTGGTTGTGGTCCAGGAAGTCGCGGGTTCGAGTCCCGTCGGTCACCCTCCTGAGCCGTCCGGCTGTGCCGGACGGCTCCCACTTGGTAGATAGAAGGACCACATGGCCACAACCGTCACCGAGACCGGCCCTTTCGAGCGTTTGGTCAAGTTCCATCTCAGCGACGACCAGATCAACGAGGCGAAGAAGACCGCTGCCCGCAAGCTGGCGGGTGAGGTCCGCATCCACGGGTTCCGACCGGGGAAGGCCCCACTCCCCGTGATCGAGGCGACGCTTGGCGCCGATCGGGTGCGTAGAGAGGCGATCGATGGTCTCGTTCCCCCGGCCCTGAGTGAGGTGCTCTCCGACGAGGACCTGAGACCGGCGATCACGCCCGAGCTTGAGTCCCTCGATGAGATCGAGGGAGGGGTCGAAGTCGAGGTGAGGGTCACGTTGTGGCCGACCATCGACCTGCCCAGCTACAGGGACCGTCGCATCGAGGTCACCAACCCCGAGGTCACCGAGGAGGACATGACGGTCCAGACGAGACGGATGCTGGAGCAGTTCGCCACCGTCGAGGAGGTGGAGCGTGCCGCGGCCGAGGGTGACTTCGTCTCGATCGACGTCAGCGCCACCAAGGACGGAGTGGTCGTCGAGGACGCGAGGGTGGCCGACCTTCTCTACGAGGTCGGTTCCGGTGGGTTCCTCGAGGGTGTCGACCCCCATCTCGTCGGGGCCACCGCCGGCATGCGTGTTGGCTTCGACGGACCCCTCCCTTCTGGCTTCGGGGAGAGGGCCGGTGAGATCGTCACCTATGAGATAGTCGTCAACGAGGTCAAGGAGCGGATCCTCCCCGACCTCACCGACGAGTGGGTAGAGGAGAACACCGAGTTCGACACCGTCGAGGAGCTCTCGGCCCGTCTCCGCGAGCAACTCAGCGATGTCAAGAGGAGGGCGGTCTCCCGCGAGTTCACCGAGAAGGCGCTGTCGACGCTGCGGGACCAGCTCGATCTGGATCTCCCCGAGCCGCTGGTTCGCGCCGAGATGGACAGCCAAGTCCACAACTTCCTCCATCGGCTCGAGGAGGCGGATATCAGTCTCGACGACTACTTCAGGGCGACCGGAACCGACAGGGAGATGTTCGTCGAGGATCTCCGTGCGCAGGCCGAGATGTCACTGCGCAACCGCCTGATCCTCGAGGCGGTGGCCGACGCCGAGGACATCGAGGTGACGGAGGAGGAGATGTCGAGCGTGATCCAGGCTCTGGCCGCTCGCTCGGGCGATCCGGTCGGCTATCTCAAGACGTTTCAGGAGAGCCGCCAAGGATTGGCCCTCGCCAGTGATATTCTCAGGAACAGGGCACTGGACGTAATCCTCTCCAACGCACAGCCGGTCGACGAGGAGGGACGGCCGGTCGACTTGAGTTCGAGAACGACCGAGGAGCGGCCCGTAATCGTCGAGGCCCTCGAGGACGAGGAACCGGGTGCCGGTGAAGTGTTGGCCACGATCGTGGAGGAAGAGGAATGACACCGCAGAACTACGTGATCCCCACAGTCTTCGAGCAGACCAGCAGGGGTGAGCGCTACTTCGACATCTACAGCAGACTCCTCAAGGACCGGATCATCTTCCTGGGGACGCCCATCGACGACACCATCGCCAATCTGATCATGGCCCAGCTCCTCCATCTCGAGTCGGAGGACCCGGACAAGGACGTGTTCCTCTACATCAACTCACCGGGCGGGTCGATCACCTCATTGTTCGCCATCTACGACACCATGCAATACATAAAGCCCGACGTGAACACCGTGTGCATGGGCATGGCCGCCTCGGCGGCGGCGGTCATCCTTGCCGGGGGTGCCGAGGGGAAGCGATACGCCCTACCTCACGCCCGGGTGATGCTCCATCAGCCACATGGTGGGGCCCAGGGCCAAGCGACCGACATCGAGATCCAGGCGAGGCTGATCATCCAGATGAGAGAGCAGCTCAACCAGATCCTCGCCGAGCACACAGGTCAGACCCTCGAGAAGATCTCACTGGACACGGAGAGGGACTATTGGATGCTCGCCGCCGAGGCCAAGGAGTACGGGGTCATCGACGGAGTGCTCACCCGACGCGAGCTGGCTGCTGTAGCCTCCCGGTAGGAGGTCCAGATGCCAAGACTTGGCGAGGGTGGTGAGCTGCTCAAGTGCAGCTTCTGCGGCAAGTCGCAGAAGCAGGTCAAAAAGCTGATCGCCGGCCCCGGGGTCTATATCTGTGACGAGTGCATCGAGTTGTGCAACGAGATCATGGAGGAGGATCTCGCCACAACCGACGAGTTCACCTTCACCGAGCTCCCCAAGCCCGCCGAGATCAAGAGCTATCTCGACGACTACGTGGTGGGGCAGGAGGAGGCGAAGAAGAAGCTCTCGGTGGCCGTCTACAACCACTACAAGCGGATCCGCTCAGGCGAAGGGCATCGTGAGGTCGAGCTCCAGAAATCGAACATCCTGCTGATCGGTCCCACGGGGAGTGGCAAGACGCTCCTCGCCCAGACCCTCGCCCGTCAGCTCAACGTGCCATTCGCCATCGCCGACGCCACCTCGCTGACCGAGGCCGGCTATGTGGGTGAGGACGTGGAGAACATCCTCCTCAAGCTGCTCCAGGCCGCCGACTACGACGTCAACCGGGCCCAGCAGGGGATCATCTACATAGACGAGATCGACAAGGTCTCCCGCAAGGCGGAGAACCCCTCGATCACCAGGGACGTCTCGGGAGAGGGCGTGCAACAGGCTCTCCTCAAGATCCTCGAGGGAACGGTGGCCTCGGTGCCCCCGCAGGGGGGGAGGAAACACCCCCATCAGGAGTTCATCCAACTCGACACCACGAACGTGCTCTTCATCTGTGGCGGCGCCTTTGGCGGTCTCGAGGACATCATCGGCAACCGGGTCGGGAAGCGGGGTGTCGGGTTTGGGGCGGAGGTCCGCTCCCGCTCCGAAGGCCGGCCACGCGACCTGCTCAGCCAGGTGCTCCCTGAGGACCTGATGAAGTACGGTCTCATCCCCGAGTTCATAGGTCGGCTCCCGGTCATGGCCACGGTCGAGGACCTCGATCAGGACGCACTGATCCGGATCCTCACCGAGCCGAAGAACGCCCTCACCAAGCAGTACGCCCGGATGTTCGAGATGGACAACGTTTCTCTCGTCTTCACTCCGGACTCCCTTGTCGCCATCGCCGAGCAGGCGCTGAAACGGTCGACAGGAGCCCGGGGTCTTCGGGCGATCATGGAGGAGGTCCTCCTCAACACCATGTACGACCTGCCCTCACGTGACGACGTCGAGCAGGTCCTCATCGACAGGGATGTGGTCGAGAAGAAGGTGAACCCCACCCTGGTCCCGGTGCGGCCGGTGGTCGAGTCCACCGAGCGCAGCGCCTGAGATCTCCCACTCTCGGTGATTGACACCGCCTCGACTCGATGACAGACTGTGAGTATCGACCACAAAGAGTGGCGATGGGCTTAGGGAGGCTACGACACCGGACCTGCAAGACGGTCACCTCGGTCCGGATGAGCCAGTGGTGAGACCGACCTGTTCCCGACCTAACAGAGGGGATGGGGGATATGGGAATGCGGACCGAAACGGTCGGCATCGGGGGGCGGCGTCTCCTGGCGATCATGACGGCGACGGCACTGGTGGCTTCGCTGGTGTTGCTGGTCACCATGCCGGCGAGGGCACACACACCCGACGTCGATCACGACTGCTACGGGTGGAGCGTCGATCTCAAGTTCTACAACACCCAGGGTGACAACTCGGTGAGGATCTGGATAGACGAGTCGCTGGTCGTCGATATCGCCGACTTTGGCCCCAACTACGCCGACTCCGGGACCTGGGATCCAAGCTCTGACCATGCCATCACGGTGGTGGTCGTGGCCTGGGACGACCCTACCGGGTCCGAGGGCTGGAGCTTTGTCTACGAGGGCTCGGAGGTCGCCTGTGTCCAGCCGACCACGACCTCGACGCTCCCGCCGACGACGACCACGGAGCTACCGACCACTACGACCACGGAGCCACCGACCACTACGACCACGGCGCCGGAGACGACGACGACGGTGCCGGAGACGACGACGACGGTGCCGGAGACGACGACCACTCTCCCCGATCGGTTTGTCTGTGATGAGTCCGGGGCGATCGTCACCGTCGGACCCAATGACGAGGGCTACGACGAGGCCTTCGACACGGTGGAGGAGGCGGAGCGTGACTGCACCCTGGTCGAGGGGACCGTGGTCACGACGACACCGTCCACCACCGGGGCGGAGGAGTTGCCTTTCACCGGTCTCGACACCGGTTTGATGTCGGGGCTCGCCATGGTCCTTCTCGGTATCGGTGCCATGCTGCTCACCGTGACCAGGAGACTCGAGGAGCACTGAGTCGGCTGAGGGAGGGGCTCGGGGTCGGGTCTCTCCCTCACCCGAAGTGATCATGTAATGCGGCGCGTCGCGATTCAATTGGGTCGCATGGCCCACCGCAGATCCCACGACCACGGGGGTTTCCGGCTAAGTTACCGCCCGAGATACGACAACACGGTTGACTTCGGGACCTGGTGAGGGCACACTGTGGTGGTCGACCACGTTGAGTGGTCTCGGAGACAACAAGGGCAAATAGGGAGGCATCGAAACCGGACCTGCAACACGGTCACCTCGGTCCGGTTGAGCCAGTGGTGAGACCGACCTATCCCGTGAGCTGATAAGGGGATAGGAATCATGAGCACAACTGGCGGCAGATGGGAGGCAAGACGTCTGCTGGCCCTCCTCACCGCGTTCGCCGCCGCGATTTCAATGACGGTGGTCTTCGCAGGCACGGCACAAGCCGACAGCCCGGCAACATTGCCGTGGGACAACGCACAGAACGATGCGGACTGGTGGGAGGACTGGGGGGACGACACCCACGGTGAGAGCGATTGGACCTGTGTCAAGGACGAGACCGGCGGCGACGGGACCTATGAGATCGGCGATCCACCTACGGGTGAGGTTTGGAGGCTCGTCGTGGTCAAGGCGGGGTCGGAATACGTAGACCTCTTCTGGAATCCGGCGTCGGGTGACGATGTGGAGCACAGCCAACAAGGTGGCTGGAGCTTCGTGATTCTCTGCTCCCGGCCGGGTGGGACCACCTCGAGCGAACCGGAGACCACCTCGTCGAGCGTCGACGAGACCACTTCGTCGAGCGTCCGGGAGACCACCACCTCGAGCGTCGACGACACCACGACCTCGAGTGTGGACGACACCACTACCTCGAGTGTGGACGACACCAC
>JAKEHF010000191.1 GCA_022615295.1 Actinomycetota bacterium
CGTGGTGTTCGTGAAGGCGTCGGGGGCGAAGGTCGGTGGCCCCGGTTCGGGCGACCCGCCGGTGAGCGGCTCCCCGGCCATGGTGAATACGTCCCCGATGGCGTTGACCACCACCAGGGCGCCCACCCGGGCCCCGTCGAAGATACGCAATGCCGACCCGAGGCCACCGGGCCGGCGATGCTCGAAGCCCCTCCACTTGGCGGCCGTGGCGCCCGTCCCCGCTCCCACCAACCCGGATACCACCGGTCTCGCCGAGACGTCGCCGAACGCCGCCTCCCCCTGATCCGGGCCGGGGCGGGCCGAGGAGTCGCCAGGGATGAGGTCGAAGATCACCGCCGTGGGCACGATGGGCACGTTGACCACAGGGGTGGGGTGACCCCGGCCCAGGCCCTCGAGAGCGCGGACGACACCGTCGGCGGCGCCGAGCCCAAAGGCACTGCCTCCCGTTAGCAGGATCGCCTGAGCCTGCTCGACACGCATGCCCGGCTGGAGCAAGGCGTATTCCCTCGTCCCGGGGGCGGCGCCACGGGCTTCGGCCGTGACGACGTTGGGCTCGGGCAGGTCGACAACCGTGCAGCCTGTCATCCCCACAGGGTCGCTCCAATGGCCCACACGTATCCCGGGAACCGCAGTGATCGTCTTGTTCAGACCAGATACCTCCTTGGGAGTCTCGGTCCCATCCCACAGACGATCTCGTAAGAGATCGTGTCCGCCTCGGAGGCCCACTGGTCGGCTGTTATCTCCATATCGCCCTGGGCCCCCATGAGGACGACCTCGTCCCCCCTCCCCACATCGGCGTCGCCGACTTCGACCACGATCTGGTCCATGGTGACCCGACCGGCGAAGGGATGTCTTCTCCCCCCGATCAGGACTTCCCCGAGACGCCGTCTCGGGACGCCGTCGGCGTAGCCGATGGGCACGGTGACCACCCTGGAGTCTCTATCCAGCGCGCGAACCCTCCCGTAGCTGGGACGTGCCCCCACCTCGAGACGAGCGACATGTGTCACCTGGCTCACGACCCTCATGGCGGGTCGGAGACCGATGAGGCCACGGGTCTCATCGGTGGGATGGAGCCCGTAGATCCCCAGACCGATGCGGCACATGTCCGCCCGTGCCTCCGGGAAGAGCAGCGCTCCCGCGGTGTTGGCCAGGTGTGTCTGCGGCGTGCCCAGCTCGGAGACCACCTGCTGAAAGGTCTCCATCTGGTGGATGGTGAACACACGATCCTCGTCGGCGACTGCGAAGTGGGTCCAAACCGCCTCGAGGGTGAGGTTGGACGCAGCGACGATCCTGGCCATCAGGTCGTGGATGAGACGCGGCATCACACCGACCCGATGCATGCCGGTGTCGATCTTGACATGCACCCCGACATGGGACCCGGAGCCGGCGAGGGCATCGACGAAGTCGATCGAGTAGACGGTGGGAGTCAACTCCCATCGAAGGATGTCGCCCACGGAGTCGGCGCCCGGCTCGGACAGGAGCAGCACCGGCGCCGAGACACCGGCCTCGCGCAGTCTGATTCCCTCCTCGACGAGCGCCACGGCCAGCCAGGTGGCCCCGGAGCCGAGAGCCGCCTCGGCTACCGGGACGTCGCCGTGGCCATAGGCGTCAGCCTTGATGACGGCACAAACCGCGGACGGAGAGATCAGATCGGCGAATGCGGTGACATTGTGTCGTATCGCCTCGAGATCGACCTCGACACGGGTCGGTCTCACCATGCCAGCGAACCGACACGATCAGCGAGGAGGTCCGCGATCACCGAGCGCTCGGCAGCCAGGTCTGCCCCCGCCACACCATGCCAGTAAGTGGCGGACACGGCTGCTCCCATGGCGTCGAGACCACGCGCCCAGAGTGCGGCGATCATCCCGGTGAGAACATCCCCGGTGCCTATGGTCGCCAGGTCCGGGGTGCCCGTGGTGACCAGGATCGGAGGTCCCCCATCGGTGACCAGGGTCGGATTCCCCTTGTGCACCAGGATGAGGCCCTTCCGACGGGCGTAGGAGCGGGTCGAGAACTTGCCCTCACCCACACCGGCCATCCGACGGAACTCCGCGGCGTGGGGTGTGACGATCACCTCCCCACCCCCTTGGGCGGCGGCATCGGTCATTTCGGCCACCAGCCCACCGGCGTCGAGCACCACTCGCTGGGCCTTTCCCACCAAAGGGATCACAGGGGAGACGTCATGTGCGCCCAGACCGGGCCCGGCGACCACGACGTCGAAACGATCCAGGGACGCCTCGGCGTCGGCGAGCGTCAATGCCGGGATCTCGCTGGCGAGAAGCTGGACCTGCTCGGGAGACGCCGAGGCGAAGTACACCGAGCCCGCCCCGAAGGAGAGCGCGGCCCGGGCGGCGAGCACACCGGCGCCAACCATCCCCGGGGACCCGGAGACGACGAGCACCGAGCCGGCCGACCACTTGTGGGCGGCCCGGGGTCTACGAGGACGTGGGGCGTCGCTCTCCTCGGCGACGTACATCGATGGTTCGCCGCCATCGATGCCCACCCCGGCGACAGTCAGGGTCCCACAGTGGTCCGGGCCAGACCCGCAGACATGACCCGTCTTCAGGGTGCCGAAGGTGATCGTCTCCACCGCGGAGAAGACCGCCTCGCCCGCCTCGCCCGTGTCGGGATCCAGCCCACTGGGAAAATCGACAGCGATCACAGGAGCCGGGGTTTCGGTCCACCTCAGGGCCTCGGGGGGCAGCCCGGCACGGGCACCGCCACCGAACACGGCGTCGATCACGAGGTCGGCGGTCACCGGACCGCTCATCGGCTCGATGCGGACACCTTCTCTTCGCGCCCTCGCCGCAGCTTCACGCGCCAGATCGGTCCGCGGATCGCCGAGGGCATGCACCTCGACGGCCACCCCGCGTCGCCTGAGCAGACGGGCGGCCACATAGCCGTCGCCTCCGTTGTTGCCCGGTCCGGCGAGCACGACCACCTTCGACCCATAGCCCGCCCCATGACGCGCCGCCGCCAAGGCAACAGCACGACCGGCCCGCTCCATCGCCTCGCCCAGATCCTCGGGGTGGGAGCTCTCCACCCGTCTGTACTCGGTGGCGGTGAGTACCGGTCTCACCGGTCAGAGGTTAAGCGTGGTCGCCCACGGCCACCGCCATGACCAGGGCCGAGGTGTCGGTGTGGGTGATGGTGATGAGGATCTCGGTCACGCCCAGCATCGCCGCCCTGTTGGCCGCGGACCCCGACAGTCTCACGGTAGGACGACCGCCACCGGTGATCTCGATGTCCGTCCAGCGCACCCTCCTCCATCCGGTGCCCATGGACTTCATGACGGCCTCCTTGCCGGCGAAACGAGCGGCCAGGCGGCGCTCCGGGTTGGCGAAGCGGAAGGCGTACTCCCGCTCGTGATCGGTGAAGCAGCGCTCGGCGAACCGGGGATGTCTCTCCAGCACCGCGCCGACCCTGTTCACGTCGGCGAGATCGACGCCGAGACCCAGGATCCTCATGGGGAGAGCCTATTGGTCGGCCCCTGGACAGAGGGAGCGGACCCAATATCATCTCAGTGCGGTCGAAGCGAAGGGGGGCGGTCTTGGATGAGGAATCGGTGCTGGTAGAGACGCCCCCACCGCGAATGGCCGACCCGGGGCGCCCGGTGTGGCAAATCGCCGCGCTCCTCTTTCTTCTCGCCTTGACAGTGCGCGTGGTTGATCTCGGTGGGAGGAGTCTCTGGGTCGACGAGGGCGCCACCGCCATTCTCTCCGGGCCGACACTGTCCGAAATCGTCGAGGAGCCCGATACCGACACCGCCCATCCCCCCGGCTACTACGCGCTGATACATCTGACTTCCCGGATCTCAGACAGTGAGACAGGTCTTCGTCTTCCTTCGGCCCTGATCTCCTCCATCACGGTCGCCGCCGTCTATGTCATCGGTCGCCGACTCGGGGGGGCGACTCTCGGCTTGGTGGCGGCGGTCCTGCTCCTTCTCTCGCCTCTCGACCTGTGGTATGCCCAGGAGGCACGTCAACCCGTGTTCGCCGCGGCGGCCGTGATAGCGGCCGGCTGGGGGCTCATCAACCAACGATGGCTCGGAACGACGGTCGGGGTGGTGACACTGCTCGCCGGGCTCTATCTCGATTACATCACGGCGGCGGCGTGGTTCGGTCTCGGGGCCATCGCAGCGGTCATGGCTCGGAGGGGGGCGGTTGGCAGGTTCCGGGACTGGGTCACCATCACCGTGGTCACCTCGGTCATCTACATCCCCTTCCAGGGCCGGCAGTTCTCCGACGGTTTCCAGGATCTCCTCACCCACGAGGGCGCTGGCATCTGGTACGGGGAGATCCTCGGATCCAACCCTGTCACCTCGAGCGCCCCCGGTCTGCTGGTCCTCGGAGGGTTGGCCATATTCGCGGTGGTGGTCGTCGCCGACTATCTGACCACTCGGCCCAGGATGGGCAAGCTGTGGGTAACCGTCTTGGTCGCCGGTTTCGCGCTGGGGTCGGCCCTGAGCCCGATACCGCGCGCCTACAGCGTCAAGAAGGTCATCGTGGTCGGCTGGCCCGTTCTCGCACTCCTGATCGCCTTCCTCCTGGTGAGGAGGCTGGGCCCCGGATGGAGAAGACGGTTGTTGGTTGGGGTCGTAGCTCTCTCCGCCGTCGGCTCGGTCGGCACGTTCCTGATACCCAAGGATGACTGGCGGGGGGCGACGGCCCATGTCAACGATCATGCCGCACCGGGCGACGTGGCATGGGTGCGTGAGGACGTCTGGGCGGCGGACGCCTATCTGTATTACGGGGGGATTCTCCCCGTCTCCACCGATCCCACGCCCGACGACGACCTGCCGGAGACCGGGGACGTCTGGCTGATCACCTATCGACGACCCCAGGACCCCGCCGTGGGGCCGTCGATCGCCGCCGAGGCCTGGTTCGACGAGAACTGGGTGTTCGTGGAGGAGATCCCCTTCTATCGCCTGTCCGTTCGTCGTTATCAGACCCCGTAGGACCGTCCCCCAACTACTCCATGTGGCTCCACTGTACGAAGAGTGGCCGAGAAACAACGTTGCTCAACCACTGTGGGTGGTGGTAGTGTCACGGCGCGATCTAGTGGGGTCGCGGGGCACAAGGCACTTCTGCGGGGAGCTGGGGGCAATGCGAATCCAAGGTGGTGGGTCACCTCCATCGGGGCACATCTGGAGTGAGACGTCTTTCACCGAGGTGCCGCCCCATCTGCGGGGCGCTTACGTGCGCATAGCCAAGCCTCTGCTCGACCGGATCCTCGGCGTGGCCCTTCTCCTCGTGTTCGCTCCCTTGATTCTGCTGGCGGCACTGCTGATCCTGGTGAGCATGGGTAGACCGGTGTTTTTCTCACAGGACCGGATCGGTATCGGCGGTCGACGGTTCCGCCTCCACAAGCTGCGCACCATGATCCCCGATCGAAGGGTCAACGTCGCATCGTTCCCTGGAGTGGATCGGAGGATGACCCACAAGTCGCCGGATGATCCGCGGGTCAGTCCGGTGGGGCGGGTCCTCCGCTCGATGCGGGTCGATGAGCTGCCCCAGTTCTGGAACGTGGTCAAAGGGGACATGAGTCTGGTAGGGCCAAGACCGGAGATACCCGAGGTTGTTCGGAGCTACGAGCCCTGGCAACACCAACGTCATGTAGTCAAGCCCGGAGTCACCGGCCCATGGCAGATCTCCCACCGAAACGGCAAGCTCATGCACGAATGCACGGAGCTCGATATCGACTACATCAACCAGGTCAGCCTGTTGTACGACCTGAGGATCCTCGCCGGGACGCCAAGGGCGATGATCGGCGGCCGAAGGGGTTACTGATGAGCGCCGTCGAGAAGGCGGGCGCCGCCGCGGTGGTGGCCCTGAGCGCCAGCGTGGCGGCCACCGCGGCCCTCGGCGAAGGTTGCACCGTCTGGGACATGAGCCAGATCCGGGACGGCGCCCGGGTTGGCCCACACACCACCGTCGGCCGGAACGTCTTCATCGACCACGACGTGATCATCGGCGCCAACTGCAAGATCCAGAACAACGCCCTCATCTATCACCCGGCGCTGGTGGGGGACGGAGTCTTCGTCGGGCCTGGCGCCATCCTCACCAACGACCGTCACCCCCGGTCGGTCAACCCCGACGGCACTCCAAAGACGCCCGATGACTGGGCCATCGCCGGTGTCGTCCTCGAGACGGGCTGCTCGATCGGGGCAGGGGCCGTCCTGGTCGGGGGTGTCAGCGTCGGCCCGTGGGCGATGGTCGGGGCGGGGGCAGTCGTGACCCGTGACGTCGCCCCCCACTCTCTGGTCACCGGCAACCCGGCCACTCACGTCGCCTGGATCGGCAGGTCGGGGAGACGTCTCGTCGAAGACGACGACGGGTATGTCGACCCTGTCGACGGCATCCGGTATCGCCTCGTCGACGGTCAACTCGAGGAGGCGCATTGATCGAGCACAACCACCCGATCCTCGACGTGGCGGAGGAGGAGGCGGTGATCCGTGTCCTCCGCAGTCGCCACTTGGCCCAGGGTGCCGAAGTCGCCGGTCTCGAGTCGGACTTCGCCGCCAGAGTGGGTGTCAGTCACTCGGTGGCCGTGGCCAACGGCACCGTGGCCATAGAGATCGGCCTGCAGAGCCTTGGAATCGGACCTGGGGACGAGGTGGTCGTGCCCTCGCTCAGCTTCATCGCCACGGCTAACGCGGTGCGCAGGGTGGGAGCCACACCGGTGTTCGCCGACATCGACCCCAAGACCTATTGTCTGAGCGCGGCATCCGTCGAGTCCCGGGTGACGTCACGGACCCGTGCGATCATCGCCGTGCACCTCTACGGTCACCCGGCCGATGTGGACGTCCTCGGGGCCTTGTGCGACGAGAGCGGGCTCGTGCTGATCGAGGACTCTGCCCAGGGACTCGGGGCATCGTGGAGGGGCAAGAGCGTCGGCTCGCACGGCCGATTCGCCACATTCTCCCTGTACGCGACCAAGAACGCCACGACCGGGGAAGGCGGTGTCATCACCACGGACGATCCGGAGATCGCGGAGCGGGCCCGCTCCCTCCGCTCCCACCAGAGCCGCTTCGTGGGACGATCCCTCCAAGTGGCCACCAACGCCAGGATGACCGATCTCCAGGCGGCGATCGGGAGGGTCCAGCTGTCAAAGCTCGACTGGATGCAGGAGGGGCGTCATCGGCTCGCCGCCGTATACGAGCGCTACCTCGGCCCGGACGTGACGACACCATACGTCGCGCCCGAGGCGGTCCACGGCTACCACCAGTACACGATCAGGACGCCTGACAGGGAGAGCCTCATCGGAAGGCTCGAGGCAGCCGGTGTTGGCTACGCGATCTACTACCCGACGCCGATCCATCTCACCGAGACCTATGTCGCCGCCAACGACCGCCTGCCCGAGACCGAGACCGTCTCGAACGAGGTCGTCTCCCTCCCCATCAGGCCTGATCTCACCGACGAAGAGCAAGGGGCGGTGATCGCCGCCGTCAATGGGGAGGGGGAATGACGGGAGAGCTGTTACGAATCGGTTTGGCCGGTCTCGGGTCCATGGGCCGCAACCATGCCAGGGTCCTGGCCCGACTCGACGGTGTCGAGTTCGTGGGGGGCGCCGACCCCGCCGGTGACCCCCATCGCGCACTCGGTGGCCATCGTCTCTTCCCGGCCATCGACGACCTGCTGGACGCCGGTGTCGACGCAATGGTGCTCGCCATACCTGCTGTCGAGCACGAGAAGAACGCCCTGAAGCTGGCCGACGCCGCTGTGCACACCCTCATCGAGAAGCCTCTGGCGGCCGATCTCGACGGGGCCATTGCGATCCGAGAGGCTTTCCGTGACAAGGACCTGGTCGCCGCGGTAGGGCACATCGAGAGGTTCAACCCCGCCCTCCTCGAGTTGAAGCGTCGTCTCGACGGGAGATGCCTGGGACGCACATTCGCCATCTCGACCAGACGCACCGGACCTTTCCCCTTGCGGATCGGTGACACAGGTGTCGTCCACGACCTCGCTACCCATGACATCGACATCGTCCACTGGCTGCTCGGGGGTTTCGCCAGCCTGAGAGCGGAGTTGGGCACCCAGATCGACGTCACCCGCGAGGACATGGTGGAGGCGGTGGGACGTCTGGAGAACGACACCATCGTGTCCATCTCGGTCAACTGGCTGACACCGATGAAACAGCGGACGGTCACCATCCTCGGCGAGCGCGGGGCCCTGGTCGCCGATCTTCTCACCTCCGACCTGACCTTCTACTCGAACTCGGCGATCCCGGTCGAGTGGGAGGAGATGGCCCGGCTCAAGGGCGTCTCCGAGGGGGACGTGACCAGATACGCCATACGCAAGCCCGAGCCGCTCCAGTCGGAGCTCGAGGCCTTCCGGGACGCCATCCTCGGCATACCCGGCAGCGTCGTGGTCACGCTCGACGAGGGCGTGAAAGCCATCGAGATGGCTGAAGCCATGTTGGCGGGGCGTCTCGGAAGATGACCTTGAGACTGGTCACGGTGGTGGGGGCTCGTCCCGAGTTCGTCCAGCTGGGGGCGATCTCTCGGGCGATCGAGGGCAGATATCGCCAGACCATCGAACACCTGCTGGTCCACACCGGCCAGCACTACGACCACGAGATGTCGCAGAGCTTCTTCGACCAGCTCGGTCTCCCCCGGCCCACCCGCCATCTCGGTGTCGGCTCCGGCACACAGGGCGCGCAGACCGGGGAAATGCTCATCGCCCTGGACCCGGTGCTCATCGAGCTCGAGCCCGACGTGGTCATGGTGTTCGGCGACACCAACTCGACACTGGCCGGGGCACTGGCCGCCGCCAAGCTGGGAGTACCCGTGGCACACGTCGAGTCCGGCCTGCGCTCGTTCAATCTGCGCATGCCCGAGGAGATCAATCGGAGGGTCACCGACCAGCTGGCCACTCATCGCTTCTGTCCCTCTGAGACCGCAGTCGCCAATCTGGCGCGTGAAGGTGTCACCGACGGCGTGCATCTGGTCGGTGACGTCATGCACGAGGCTCTGCTGCACACCATGGCCCTCGGACACCGCGATGAGGACATGCTGTCCAGTCTCGCCCTCGAATCAGGACAAAACGTGTTCGTCACCACCCACCGAGCAGAGAACACCGACGACCCGGAGCGTCTCCGTCAGCTCCTGCTCGGGATCTCAGACGTCGCCAGACTCGGGTTGCCCGTTGTCTTCTCGGTGCACCCTCGTACCCGAGCTCGCATGGAGCACGGTCTGCTCGACTCGGGCGTCACTCTAAGCCCGCCCCTGCCCCACGCCGACGCCTTGGCGCTCGTGGAGGGAGCGGCACTGGTCATGACTGATTCCGGCGGATTGCAGAAAGAGGCCTATTGGCTGGGCACCCCTTGTGTAACCATGCGTGACGAGACCGAGTGGGTGGAGACCGTGGAGAGCGGCTGGAACGTCCTGGTGGGGGCCGACCGGCGTCGTATCGCCCAGGGTGCCGCCACGATGCTGGGCACGCAGAGACCGCCACGAACCCACCTCTATGGCGAGGGGACCAGGGTGACCTGGAACGTCCTCGACAGCCTCCTCGCAGCCATGGACATGAGCGACGCCGAGGCCTCATGAGTCAGCAGCGATGGGGGGTCGTCGGAGGTGGAGTTCTCGGAATGACACTCGCCTTGTGGCTCCGCGACCGTGGCCACCAGGTGACCCTCCTCGAAGCGTCGGATCATCTCGGTGGTCTCGCCGCCCCCTGGGAGCTGGGCGACGTCGTCTGGGATCGGCACTACCACGTGATCGTGAACAGCGACGCGCACCTCCTCGCCCTCCTCGACCGGCTCGATCTCAGCGGAGACATGAGATGGGTGGAGACACGGACCGGGGTGGCTTCGGGCGGGAAGGTCTACTCGGTGTCCAACACCCTGGAGTACCTGAGGTTCCCACCACTGGCGATGACCGACAAGGTGCGTATCGCCTGGACCATTGTCTACGGGTCGCGGGTGCGGGACTGGCGGCGTCTCGAGGGGATCCCCGTGGAGGTCTGGCTCCGGCGTCACTCCGGCGACCAGGCCTTCGAGAGGTTCTGGCTGCCCCTCCTCCGATCGAAGCTCGGTGACAACTACCGGCATACCTCCGCGGCATTCATATGGGCGACGATCCAGAGGCTATACGCCGCCCGTCGCAGCGGGCTCAAGAAGGAGCTCTTCGGTTATGTGAAGGGCGGTTACGCAAACATCATCTCCCGATTCACCGCGGCCCTCACTTCGGCCGGTGTCGAGATCCGAGTCGGTGCCCCTGTGACAACTGTGCGACGCGACGGCAACGAGGTCCTCGTCGCGGTCGCCGGTGAGAGTCTCGGCTTCGATCGTGTGGTCCTCACCACGCCGGCGCCGCTGACCGCCAGACTGGTCCCCGACCTCACCACAGAGGAGACCGAGACCCTGCGTAACGTGGAATACCAGGGAATCATCTGCGCCTCGATGCTCACCTATGACGGTCTTAGTGGCTACTACGTGACCAACATCACCGACCCCGCCCCCTTCACCGGCGTCATCGAGATGTCCGCACTGGTCGACCGGGGCGAGCTGGGGGGCAGGCACCTGGTCTATCTCCCCCGCTACACGAGTGGTGACGACGATGTGCTGACCATGACGGACGCCGAGATCGAGGAGATGTTCCTCGGGGGCGTGAAGAGACTCTTCCCCGAGTTCGATCGATCCTCGGTTCTCGCCTTCATGGTCTCGCGTCAACCACACGTCTTTCCGGTCCCACATGTCGGCTACTCGGGCCGGGTGCCTGCGATGGAGGCATCGATCCCCGGTGTCTATGTGGTCAACTCCGCACAAATCCTCAATGGGACCCTCAATGTCAACGAGACCCTGCAGCTGGCAGCCAGGGCGTTGCCCATCCTCGCCGGCGAAGTCGGCTACGAGCCCGCCCTCCTCGAGCGACCGGTGCCCCCGCTCGTCCCCGCATGAGTCGCCCACTGGCCCCGATATCACTCGACCTCGACAACGCCTGGTCCTATCAGATGGTCCACGCCGACCCCCATTGGACCGCGCTCGACAGCTACATGCCGACCCTCATTCCCAGGGTGCTCGACTTCCTCGATGACAGGTCGGTCAAGGTCACGTTCTTCGTCGTCGGGCGCGACGTCACCCTGGCGGGTCACCCCGAGCTGTACGGGGAACTGGTACGTCGTGGTCATCGGATCGGGAACCACAGCCACAACCACGAGCCATGGCTCCATCGCTACACCGTCCGTCAGCTCGATGACGAGCTCGATCGCTCCGAGGAGGCCATCGTCGATGCCACCGGGGTGATGCCAAAGGGGTTCCGTGGCCCCGGCTTCTCCCACACACCCGACCTCCTGACGAGACTCGTCGCCCGCGGGTACCGCTACGACGCCACGGTCTTCCCCAACATCCTCAATCCGTTGAGCCGGGCCTATTACTTCAAATCGACGAACCTGACCCCCGAGCAGCGTGAGGAGCGATCCCGGCTGTTCGGAACGGTGGCCGACGCCCTCCAGCCGAACAAGAGCTTCCAATGGGACCTGGACGGGAGCGGCTCACTCGCCGAGGTCCCGGTGACGACATTTCCGGGGTTGCGGACCCCCATCCACCTCAGCTATCTCATCTACGCTGCGTCCAAGACCCGGGGTCTGGCAGACCTCTACTACCGCTCGGCGCTGGGTCTTTGCCGGCTCGGGGACAACCCTCCGTCGATGCTGCTCCATCCCCTCGACTTCCTGGGATACGAGGACGCACCACGGCTTGGGTTCTTTCCCGGGATGACGCTCCCCGTAGAACGAAAGCTGGAGTTAGCACATCACTTCCTCGACGTGCTGGAGCGATGGTTCCGCCCGATCCCGATCGAGGACTACCTGGAGTCCCAGGCAGGCTCTCGACCCCGTCACCGGGCCTTCTCGGCCTCGTCGGGCTGATCAGGCGCGGCCGACTCCCCACGAATCGGCGCACGGTCCGGCCCGAGCCTGAGCTGCTCGCGGTATGCGGCCGTCCCTAGATGAAACAGCTCGTCGAAGTACCGCTTCTGCTGTGCGGAGAGAATCCCGAGAGAGATGAGCTGGATCGCCACGACCAGGCTGATCCCGCCCACCAAGAAGGAGTGGGGTGACAGCTCGAAGGCATCGAGCACGGCGTCGGAGAAATCGGTGACCTCCGGCGTCGCCCAGAAGCGCAGGCTGTGATAGACGGCCCAGCCCAATGAGTACAAGGAGAGCACCAGGATGACGAGACCTGGGACGATGAAGTACATGAACGGGCGGAAGAGGAAGCTGGAAAACGCCTGGGAGGCGATCGCCCTGGCGACCCGGATGCTCGAGGTGCGTCTGGATCCGACCGCTTGCTGGCGGCTCCAATCGAGATGGGCCGGCACTTCCACGATCAGGGCACGGAGGAGTTGGGCCTTGTAGATGATCTCGGTGTTGATCTCGAAGTCCGTCGCCTTCAGGTCGAGGCCGAGGAGGAATCTCCGGTCGTAGGCCCGCACCATGCCGGTGATGGTGGTGAGACTCCCCTTGGCGGTCAGGGCCAGGAGCTTGTTCGCCATCCGGCTCATGATCTCTCTCAGCTTGGGAACGGCGGTGACCTTGCCGCCCTCGATGTAGGGGGAAGCGATGACGATCTTGGCCCTGGTCTCGATGATGGTGTCGGCGAGTAGCTCGATGTGATCGGGGCCATAGCTGAGATCGCTGTCCAAGGTGATCACGAAGTCGCCCCTCGCCCGGTTGAAGGCGTAGCGCAGCGCCTGGCCGAGGTTGAAGTTCGTCACATGTCTGAGCAGCCTGACCCGGGGCTCTTTGATTGCGAAGTCGGCCACTATCGACGACGTGTCGTCCTTGGAGCCGTCGTCGACGACCAGCACTTCCCAGTCGTATCTCCTCTCGAGGGTCCGCAGATGACCACAGACGAGCCGGAGAGTCTCTGCGATGAGAGCTTCCTCGTTATAGGCCGGGAGCACGACCGAGAGCAATGGTCGTCTCACCGGGACCGGATCCCGGGCCGACGTCCCGGTCGACGGATCGGAGCCAACCCACCCGGCCATGCTCGTCATCGGGGTCTCCTCAGGACGGCTCTGAGCAGGGCACCATTCCCCGTCATTGCGGCAAGGGCATCGAGCGCAGTGAAGAAGGAGAGGGCCGGCGCCGACCTGAGGGTGAAGAGCCCGGTCGCCCACTCGGGGGCCCCTCTGTCGACGAGACGGTTGTGCACCGTGTAGGTCCAGTTCACCGGGCTGACCATCGTCTTGAGCTCGACGACCTCCAGACCGGCCGCGGTGGCCAGGTTGCGCAGAGAGTCCCTGCTGTAGAGGTTGAGGTGACGGGGGAAGTGATAGCCGCCCCAGTGTCGTGTACTGCCGAACCGGGCATCCATGGACCCGATGTTGTCCGTGATGAGACCGATCCTGCCCCCGGGGCGAAGGATGCGGCGCACCTCATCGAGCATGGCCACCGGGTCGGGGACGTGCTCGATCACCATGATCATCAGCGCCAAGTCGAAGCTCTCGTCGGCGAGACCCGCCTCCTCGAGGAACGCATTGTGGACTTCGATGCCACGTGAGGCGACGACCGATGCAGCTCGAACGGCGGGCTCGATGCCGACGAGACGCCAGGTCGGGTCCCCCACCTTGCGTAGGATCTCGAGATGAAAGCCGTCGCCGGCCCCGACGTCGACTATCGACGCTCCGGTGGGCATGCCACGGCACCAGCGCATCAGACGACGACCCTCGAGCCATCTCCTCGCCTTGAACGCAATCCCGTACTCCTCGGCGGAGAACTCGTAGGCGTGGTACTCCGCGGGATAGATCTTCGCCAGATCCTCCTTCGACGGACGCGGATTGAGAAAGAGGGTGTCACAGCAGCGGTAGACGTGGAACGTGTCCTGGGTGGTGTGATATTCGAAGTCCACACCGGAGGCGACGAATCGCCCCCGATCGCCACGCCCGCAGATCGAGCAAACCGACTCGACGAGCGTCAACACGGATCAACCCCTTCGCCCTCACGCACCCAGCACACTCTATCCACGAGGAGCGCCGTGGCAACTTGCCACTCTGCGTAGCGGGGTTAGGCTTACCGGGGAATGGGGGGCGGCGTTCGGAGACACGACTCGGCGCCGGTGGCCATCATCGGGGGTGGTCTCGCCGGCTTGGTCGCGGCGCGTGAGCTCACCCGGCGCGACATCCCCACCATCCTCTACGAGGCCAGCGACTCTCTTGGCGGCCTCGCCCGCACCGTGCGAGACGAATACGGGTTCTCTTTCGACTTCGGAGCTCACTTCATCACCAACCGGCTCGCAGCGGAGCTGGGCGCCGGCGATCTATGCGTGACCGTCCCCCGTTACGGGGAAGCCGTGGTGACCGCAGATGGGACCACATACCACTACCCGATGGGGTTCGTCCGCAACCCCCGATTCGTCGCCGACCTGCTCAGGGCTCGGTTGGTCCGGGACCGGCCGGCGTCGAACGCCGTCGAGGAGATGGCGACTTCATACGGATCGGCGATGGCCAACGAGATCGCCGGCCCGATACTCGAGGGATGGTCAGGCCTCGACCCCCGGCTCCTCTCCCCGGCGGTGGTGGAGAAGCTCGATGAAGGAGTGTTGAAGACCCTCTGGCTGAAGACAGCCGGCTGGGCGACACGCCGGGCAGTCGCCGTCGGTTACACCCGCGAGGTGCCCTCGAGCGCCAAGGTATGGCACGTCTACCCACGCGAGGGCGTCGGCAGTCTCATAGGACGTCTCGCCTCGACGTTGAACGAGGACGTCATAAGGCTCTCCAGCCCCGTCCAGAGAATCCATATCGAGGACGAGACCGTCAGGGGCGTCACCGTCAACGGCGAGACCCAAGAGGTGGCCGCGGCGATGAGCACCGCTCCCGTCCACGTCCTCCCCAAGCTCGTCGAGGGGACTGACAGTCTCGACTATCTCGCCCGGTTCCGATATCGACCCATGGTCTTCGTCAATCTCCTCCTCGAGGGACGTGGGCTGATCCCGGACGTGGTGGTCTGGTACACCGACCGCAGGCTCCCCTTCTTCAGGCTGACCGAGACCCCGTTGTCGATGCCGTGGATCGCTCCGCAGGGCAAGACCACCTTGATGGCCGACATCTGTGCCGACGTGGGAGACGAGATCTGGACAGCCGACGACGCCGACCTGGCGGACCTGGTGTTGGACGGTCTGTCTGAGACGATCCCCGACGTCAGGCATCGGTTCCTGGGCGTGCGTGTCCTGCGCACTCCCCTCGCCTATCCCCTCTTCCTCAACGAATACGAGGCCGACAGACGGAGGTTCAGCAGGGGCACGGGGATATCCGGGCTGTACTCGATCGGTCGGAATGGGGAGTTCGCCCACATCCTCATGGAGGACGTCTATTGGCGGACCAAGGCGAAGGTGCGGCTTCTGACGGCCGACCTCGCCGTCACCTCGACACGCGTGTGAGCAACACACCACCGGCCCGGTCTACCGTCAGGCCGTCCAGCCGAGGAGCCAGTCGCCGAGCTGGACGACCAGCAACCAGAGGGCGACACTCCCCAACGCCACCAAGGGGGTCAGGCCCGGGTTGCGGCGGAGGACCCTGACCACCAGCCACCACCCGGCGATCCACACCCCCCACAGCACCAGATACCACGGTGCCGGGACCACGAGCCCGCTGGCGAAGTAGAGCCATCCCGACCCGAGATAGAGGACCCCACCGATGACGCCGAGTATCCGCGCACCCATCACTCGACCGTCACCGTCTTGGCCAGATTCCGTGGCTTGTCGACGTCGAGACCCCTGGCGGTGGCGACGTGATAGGCGAGGAGCTGGAGGGGCACCACGGCGGTGACCGTGCACAGCAGGTCTGGTCCGGCGGGCACCCTGACCACGTGGTCGGCGACCGCCCCCACGTCGTCACCCTCTTCGGCGACAAGGACGATGGTCGCTCCCCTTGCTCGCATCTCCTCCATGTTGGACAGGGTCTTGGCCCGGACATGACTGTCGGTCACCACACCGACCACCACCACGCCCTTCTCGATGAGAGCTATGGGGCCGTGCTTCATCTCACCGGCCGCATACCCCTCCGCCCTCACATAGGCGATCTCCTTGAGCTTGAGGGCGCCCTCCATGGCCACCGGGAAGTCACCGCTTCGACCGAGGAAGAAGTAGTCGCGCACACTCTTCCACTTGCGGGTGAGCCTCTCGATCTCACCCGAGGCACCCAGAGCCAGCTCCACCTGCTCGGGAAGTCTCAGCATCTCCCTGACCAGGACCTCGATGCGCCCGGGGTCCATCGACCCCCTCACCTGGGCCAGATACAGGCCGAGGAGCTGCAACGCCACGAGCTGGGTGGTGAATGTCTTGGTGGCGGCGACACCGATCTCGGGCCCTGCCCTTGTGTAGAGCACGGCATCGGACTCCCGGGCCAGGGCGGAGTCGACGACGTTGGACACACCGATCAGGTTGGCGCCCTGTGCCTTCCCGTATCTCACCGCGGCGAGGGTGTCGATCGTCTCGCCCGACTGGCTGATCCCGATGACCAGGGACCTCTCGTCGAGGACCGGGTCCCGGTAACGGAACTCCGAGGCGATGTCGATCTCGACCGGAAGACGAGTCCACCGCTCGATGGCGTACTTGGCCATCATCGCTGCGTGGTACGACGTGCCGCAGGCGACCACAAACACCTTGTCGATCCGTCGCAGGAGGTCGGGGTCGATGTCCAACTCGTCGAGGACCACCCGGCCCGTCTCGCTGACACGGCCGGCCAGGGTGTCGCCGATGGCGTGCGGTTGCTCGTGGATCTCCTTGAGCATGAAGGTGGGATAACCCCCCCTCTCGGCTGCCTCGAGATCCCACTCCACCTTGCGATGCTCCGGCTCGAGCTCGTTGCCTTCGAGGTCGATGAGACGTATCGAGCCGGGGCGGACCTCGACCACCCGGTCGTCTTCGATGATCACCATCTCTCGTGTGTGCTCCAGGAAGGCGGGGATATCAGAGGCGAGGAAGTTCTCACCATCCCCACGACCGACCACCAGTGGCGACCCACGGCGGGCGCCGACTATGACGTTGGGCTCCGAGCGTCTCATCACCGCCAGGGCCAGGGCTCCCTCGCTTTGATTCATCACCTGGCGAACCGCCTCGATCAGCGGGAGATCGGAGAGGTCGGCCAGCATGTGGGCAACGACCTCGGTGTCGGTGTCACTGGTGAACTCGTGACCCGCCTCGGTGAGCTTTCGTTTCAGGATCGCCCAGTTCTCGATGATCCCGTTGTGGACCACCACCACATCCCCCCCGTCGTCGGTGTGGGGGTGGGCGTTGACCGTGTTGGGGGCGCCATGGGTGGCCCAACGGGTGTGGCCTATGCCGGATATCGCCGGTCGGGGGGCCTCCCGGCCCACCAAGGCCACGAGGTCGGCGATCCTCCCCGCCGTTTTGATGACGTCCATCGAGCCATCACGGATCAGGGCCACACCGGCGGAGTCGTAGCCGCGGTACTCGAGATGGGTGAGACCCGGCAACAAGACGTCGATCACCGGACGGGGTCCGACATAGCCGACTATTCCGCACATGTTCCATTCCTTCTGTATACGGATGGAGACAGACGGAGTGTGACAGCCGGACCGGTCGTCATGACCGGTGCCCTCGTCCTGGTCTCTGTTCCGGGATCACTCCCGGGTTTTGCCCAAGACGTCACGACCGGGGCCGGCCGGGAAGGCATCCGCCGAATCTCTCGATGACCTTCCTCCTCGTCACCTCACCCACCGGTGAGGCCAGGCGCTGTTCGTTGTGGCTGTGCTCGAGTCCCCTGTCTTCACCTACCTGTCTTCCAGGACTGCCCTGGCCACTGTGACCAGACGATCAGCGTACCTCCTGGCCCCGGATTCGGAAGCCGCCTCGACCATTATCCGCACCACGGGCTCGGTGCCGGACGGTCTGACGAGGACACGGCCCTCGCCACCGAGCTCGGCCTCCACGCGGGCGACCTCGTCCCACAGCTCTTCGGCGGTGTCGAGGTCGGCGCGACGACCAACCGCCACGTTGACCAGCACCTGGGGGTACTCCGTGATCGCCTCCACCCTGAGCTGACGCAGCTCCTTACCGGTGCCGGCCATCACGTCGAGCACCTGAACCGCGGTCATCAGCCCGTCGCCCGTCTGGTTGTGCTCCGTGAAGATGATGTGCCCCGACTGCTCGCCGCCGATCACTCCCCGGTGCGCCCTGAGCGCCTCCATCACGTAACGGTCTCCGACCATGGTCTCGACTACCTCGATGCCGGCCTCCGCCATCGACCGTCTGAAGCCGAGATTGGCCATGACCGTGGTAACCACGAGATTCCCTCGCAGTCTGCCCTGGGTCTTCAGATGGCGGGCGATGACCGCCATGATCACGTCGCCGTTGCAGATACGACCGTCCTCGTCCACGCAGATCAGCCGGTCGGCGTCGCCGTCGAAGGCGAACCCGACGCGTCCCTGGGCGACACCGGCCAGGTAGTCGGGGTTGGTGGCGCCGCAACCGGCGTTGATGTTGTTCCCATCGGGCTCGACCCCGAACAGCTCGACGTCGGCCTTGAGCCTTGCGAAGAGGTCGCCGGCCACCCGGAAAGCCGCCCCGTTGGCGCAGTCCACGGCAATGCGCATGCCGCTGAGGGTGTACCGGGACACCGACAGGAGGTGCTCCAGATAGGCCCCGGCGGCGGTGGCGTCCTCGATGCGATAGCCGATGGCCGGGCCCACCGCGGACTTCATGCCTTGGGCGCGCAACCTGGTCTCCAACTCCCGCTCCACCTCCTCGGCCAGCTTGGGACCTCTCGCTGCCAGGAGCTTGATCCCGTTGTCCGGCGCCGGATTGTGCGACGCGGAGACGATGGCGCCCATCGTGGCCGAGGACGTCTCGGTGAGATGGCTTATTGCCCCGCTGGGGAGCACCCCGA
>JAKEHF010000033.1 GCA_022615295.1 Actinomycetota bacterium
AGTGACAACCCCTCCTGCGGCAACCTCCCGGTTGCCGCACGTCAGGCCACATCTCTCCCCAGGTTGGCAAACCTGGTGAACTCCGGCTGGAACGTCATCTCCACGATCCCGGTCTGACCGGATCGATGCTTGGCGACGATCACCTCCGCCAGACCACGCTTCTCCACCTCCTCGGGGTGGTAGTACTCATGTCGGTAGATGAACATGACGATGTCGGCGTCCTGCTCGATGGCGCCCGACTCGCGCAGGTCCGAGAGCCGGGGCCGCTTGTCCTCACGGGTCTCCAACGATCGGTTGAGCTGGGACACGGCGATGATGGGCACCGCGAGCTCGCGTGCCAGGTTCTTCAGGTTGCGGGTGATCTCGGAGATCTCCTGCTGACGGTTCTCCCGTGTCGTGGCCTGCATGAGCTGGAGATAGTCGACGACCACCAGACCGAGACCCCGCTTCCTCTTGAGACGACGACACTTGGCCCTGATGTCGGTGACCGTCACGACGGGTGAGTCGTCGATGAAGATCGGTGAGCGGTACATCTTGCCTGCGGCGTCGACGACCCGGGGCCAGAGATCCCCCAACTGCCCCGTCTGCAACTTGCGGGAGTCGACCTTGGCCACCGAGGAGAGGATCCGTTGGACCAGCTCCTCCTTGGACATCTCCAGCGAGAAGATGGCGACGGGATTGTCGGCCAGGGCCGCGTTGATGGCGACTCCCAGGGCCAACGAGCTCTTTCCCATGCCGGGACGAGCGGCGATCACCACCAGGTTGGCTGGGCGAAGACCGGCGAGTTTGTGGTCGACGTCGGCATAGCCGGTCGCTAGACCGATCATGTCCGAACCCCGCTGCTCCATCTGCTCGATCTGCTCGAGGATGTCGTTGAACATCGGGCCCACCTCGAGCAGCGTCTGTGACGCCCTCCGCTCGGCCACGCTGAGGACCGCCTGCTCCGCCCGGTCGACCACCATGGTGATCTCGTCCTCTATGTCGAAGGCGAAATCGGTCACCGCGGCCCCGGCCCGTATCAGCTCACGCCGCTTGGCGTGCTCCTCGACGATCCCGGCGTAGTAGACGATGTTGGACGTGGAAGGGACCAGATCGACGAGACGGGTCAGGTAGGGGATCCCGCCCACCTTCTCCAGCTCCCCACGACGGCGCAGCGTCTCGGAGACGGTGACTACGTCGATCGCCTGGTTGGAGTCGAACAACTCCCGCATCGCCTCGAAGATCGCTTGATGAGCCGGGACGTAGAAGTCCTCGGGATGGATGCGATCCATCACTTCGTTGACTGCGTCCTCGGAGAGGAGGACGGCGCCGATCACCGACTCCTCGGCCTCCCGCGAGTGTGGCGGGTTCCGATACCCGGGTCGCAGTTGTTCGGTGGTCACTAAGTCCTCCTCGCATCACAACCTGGCACGCGGCTGTGACAGATTCGGTCGGGGTCTCTACGCGGAGACCCCGCCGGTTGCGGGGGAAGTGACCGCTGCCAGCGGGGAAGTGCTCACAAGATAGGCGACCACGCCTCGGACCATCACACCGAGCGATCCTTAGTTTTCGCGTTGAGCTCAGGACGCGAAAAACGAACTCAAGTCGCGAAAACTCAAGCGGGGATGACGTCCAGGGTGATGGGGAACTCCACCTCGGCGTGAAGCCTGACCTGGACCTCGTGGAGCCCGATGGCCTTGATCGGTCGGGCGACCTCCACCTGGCTCCGCTCCAGCCGGACACCGGTGAACCGGTTGATTCCCTCAATTACGTCGGCGATGGTCACCGACCCATAGAGCTGGCCCTCGTCTCCGGCCTGAGCGGCAATGACCACCCGGCTCCCGGCGAGTTGCTGTGCAAGATTGTCCGCCGCCTCGCGCGCTCTCAGCTCCGACTCGATCCGGGCCGCCCTCACCGCCTCGGCCTGGGCCAGGGCCCCTTCGTTGGCAGTTATCGCCAGACGTCTCGGCAGGAGGTAGTTGCGGGCGTAGCCCCTGGCCACGTCGACCACGTCGCCCCTCTTCCCCAGCGGGGCGACATCGCTGGTGAGGATGAGTCTCATCGACCGCCCATGTAGGGGAGGAGCGCCATCTCCCGTGCGTTCTTGACCGCGACCGCCACCTCCCGCTGGCATTGCGGGCACAGCCCAGTGACCCGGCGGCCCCGGATCTTCCCCCTGTCGGATATGTACTTGCGCAGGGTGGCGGTGTCCTTCCAGTCGACGCCGCCGCTCGGGCACACCGCACAGGGTCTCGGCTTCCCCCGGCGAAACTCCTGACGGCGACCTCTGGTAGGTAAGGGATTTCTGTTGTTCTTACGTGCCATATGTCTCCTAGAAGGGAGCCTCGTCCGGTCCGTATTCCTCCCTGGCGGCCGGGGCCGGTGTCGCCGCCACCTGCTCCTTCGCCCCCCACTCCTCGGTCCGCTGGGTCTTGTTGACGGTTGCCGTGGCCCAACGCAGAGAGGGACCGATCTCGTCGATGGCGACCTCCACGACCGACCGCTTCTCCCCCTGGTCGGTCTCCCACTGTCGCTGCTCGAGACGACCGGTCACGATCACCCGGGTCCCCTTCTGCAACGACTCGGCGACCGTCTCCGCCTGCTCGCGCCAGACCGTGCCCCCGAAGAAGCTGGTGTCTTCCTGCCACTGGCCGTCCTGACCCCGCCAACGCCGGTTGACGGCGAGACGGATCTTTGCCATGGCCACCCCGGATGGGGTGAACCTCAGCTCGGGGTCCTCGACCAGGTTCCCTATGAGTGTGACGTTGTTGGACATGGGTACTCCTCTTCTCGTCCCATGTCCGACTATGCCGGAGCGTTGGGACGGATTCCAGTCGCCTGGTCGCCCAACCGGACGATCTTGTGACGGACCACCTCGTCCGCGAGGGAGAGCGCCCTGTCAAGCGTGGCCACGGTCTCCGGGCCCGCCTTGAAGCTCACCACGGTGTAAAACCCCTCGTTGAGATGGTCGATCTCATAGGCGAAACGCCGTTTGCCCCACATGTCCCGCTTGGTCACCTCGGCCCCGCTCTCGGTGATCGTGGTCTCGAGGGCAGAGACCTGCTTCTCGACATCATCCTCGGCCAGGTCGGGCCGATGGATGGTCATCACTTCGTATTCGCGCATGTCACCTCCTGTGGACATCCTCTCGGAAGGCCCCGTTTCTCGGAGCAGGACACGGGCGACGGCGCGCGACGTCGTCCGACGTGGGCAGGATAGACGGGATCAGCCGTTGTCGAGAGTCAGAAAGGCCCCCGCCACCAGCTCGACCACTCCCTGCGGGGTCTCCAGTGCCCAGGTCACCAGGCCCGGCGACTCGTAGCCGGGGCAAGGCGCCACGGGACAGGGCTCCATCGTCGTCGAGCCGAGGAGGATCCCGTCGGCGTCGAACCACCAGATGTCGAGGGGGATCACCGTCTCCAGCATGTGGAAGGTCCGGATGGTGGGCTCCTCGAACACGAACAGCATCCCGTCGATGTCGTCGGGGAGCCTCTCCACGCCGCTGAGGCCACGGGCCCGCTCCTCGGGGGTGTCGGCAACCCAAACCGTGAGCCCCACCTCCCCGATTTCGAGGCTCGAAACGGTCGTTCCGTCCGGGGGTGGGGGATCGACGCAACCGGTCACCACCAGCAGCGCCGTCAGGACGAGGGTCAGCCGGATTTGGTTCCCCGGAGCAGCTCTGCC
>JAKEHF010000192.1 GCA_022615295.1 Actinomycetota bacterium
CTCGAGAAGGGGTCGGTCGAGGTGATCGATGAGTACGCCACACCGATCCCGGTGGCGATGATCGCCGATCTCATGGGCATCCCCCCCGAGGACCACCCCCAGCTGCTCGACTGGAGCCACGCCATCGTCAAGGTGTTCGACGAGAGGGTCACCCCCGGGGAAGGCGTGGCCGCGGAAGGTGCGACCAGGGATTTCGTCGCCTATCTCGAGGATCTCCTCAGGCTGCGGCGATCCCAACCCGGTGACGACCTGATATCGGCGATGCTCGAGGTGGAGGAGGGGGACGACAGCCTGTCGGACGCTGAGATCGTGGGGACCTCGATCCTCACTCTCAATGCCGGGCACGAGGCAACGGTCCACGCCATCGGCAACTCGCTGCTCGCCCTGGCCCGTGACCCCGCCGCCTATGCCGCCCTGCGCAGCGGTGAGGTCGACATCGCCACTGCGATGGATGAGCTCCTTCGCTACGACTCGCCGCTCCAGATGTTCGAGAGGTGGGTGCTCACCGACACCCACATGGCCGGCACCCGTCTCGCCAAGGGGTCCAAAGTCGGACTGCTTTTCGGAGCGGCGAATCACGACCCGGCGGTGTTCGCTCACCCGGAGCGGCTCGACCTAGGGCGCAGCCCCAACCCCCATCTCACCTTTGGTGCGGGTCTGCACTACTGCGTCGGGGCCCCTCTGGCCAGGGTCGAGCTGGAGGCGGCCCTGGGGAGATGGGTGTCCCGGGTGGGTGGTATGGGGCTCAGCGCAGTGGGGGAGAGGATCGAGAGCCTGGTGTTCCGTGGGGTGAGGAGTCTCGAGCTGGCTCTGACGGCCGCCTGATCAGCCCTCGGTGGTGAGCGCCGGCCGACCCCAGGGGATGATCTCGTCTATGGCGATCTCCGAGAAGACGTTGCCCTCGCTCACCTCGGCGCGATGGGTGCTGGTGATGGTTATCTCGATCCAGGTGGCCTCCAGCGCGGCGTAGTCGATGATCTGCAGACCGGGTGTGTTCTCGAGCTCCCACACCCACTCGGAGACCTGATTGTCACTGTTGAGCAGAAGACCGCGGGCGCGGTGGTTCTGGGAGAACCGGAGCTGGTCGCTGATGTTCGACCACTCGATAAAGCTCACCGTCATCGGCTCCCGGAAGTAGAGGGTGATCGTAAGGGTCTCGTTCGCCGCCTCGAGTTCCTCCCAATTCACCTGGAACTCGCTCCCCTCGCCGGCGATGAGGTTGCTGCAGGCGAACGAGCCGAGACCCACGGGGTCACAATCGACCCTGATCACCTCGATGGGGTTGTTCTCGGTCTGGGCCGGGGTGCTCGTCGTGGGGGAGGCGACGGTCGTCGAGGACGCCGTCTGGTTGCCATCGAAGACGTTGAACACCAGCGCCACCAGGATCACCACGAGGAGCAATCCGCTTATCGCCAGGGCGGCTCGGACTCCAGCCGTCGCCTGGACCGCCGGCCGGGGGGCCGTGGGCAGCGGGCCTTGACGGAGACGTGCCCCACAATTCTGGCAGTGGAGGTTGGTCGCCGGGTTGGGAGTGTGACAGGAGGGGCACTCGATGTTGTCGCCGTTGGTCGTCCGGGTGGGACCGGGCTCGACCGGTGGCTGATCGAGGGAGAACTCCTCGTAATTCGTGCCGTCTGAGGTGACCGAGATCACGTTTGGGGAAGGACGACGGCTCGGGGCCCGCGTCGGCGCCAAGGGGTCCATGAAGGCCCCACATTGCGGGCAGAACTGCTCGTCGGCGGCCACGGTCGAGCCGCACTGCTCACATGTTCGGGAGACCACAACCCTCCTTCGGGGTTATTGTGCCACGGGTCATGCCCGTGACGGCCTTACGCAGCTACGAGCCCTGGACGTTTGCCTCTGCCCTCGTCGGGATCGTCTTGGTGGGGGTCCTCCTGACGGTCTTGATTCTCGCATCGAGACACCGCAATCGTTGACGTCGTGACCACCAACGCGTCGTTCCTCTGCGAGTCTTGCGGGTACCGGTCTCCCAAATGGATGGGGTTCTGTCCCCAATGCGGCTCATCGACACCCCTCACCGAGACCGCCCCGACCAGGGCCCGGGTCTCGTCGCCGCCGCTCGTGGTCGGCATCGACACCGCAGCGACCACGACCTCACAGCGTGTCGTCACCGGCTGGGGAGAGGTGGACAGGGTGCTCGGTGGTGGTCTGGTCCCCGGTTCGGCGATCCTCCTCGGCGGGGAGCCCGGGGTGGGCAAGTCGACTCTTCTCCTCCAGCTCGCCGGGGGTCTGGCGGCCCGTGGGGAGAGAGTGCTGATGGCCACCGCAGAGGAATCGGTCGACCAGGTGGCCCTGCGGGCGACCCGGCTCGGTGTGACTGCTCCCGGAATCGACCTCATAGCCGTTGACGACGTCGACGTGGTCGTCGAGGCCGCCGAGAGATCGAGACCGACGCTGCTCGTGGTGGACTCCATCCAGGCCGTGGGTGTCGGTGAGATCCCATCGGCCCCCGGCGGGGTGTCTCAGGTGAGGGAGAGCGCGGCAAGGCTGATCCGTCTCGCCAAGACCACCGGTGTCTCCCTCGTCCTGGTTGGTCACGTGACCAAGGAAGGGGGCCTGGCCGGTCCCAAGGTCCTCGAGCACATGGTCGACGTGGTGCTCTACCTGGAGGGGGATCCTGACAGGGGCTTCCGTGTGCTCCGCAGCAACAAGAACCGGTTTGGGGCCACCCATGTCTCCGGAATGTTCGACATGGGCTCCGCCGGGCTGTCCGAGGTGGAGGACCCCTCGAAGCTGTTCCTCGAGGGCTGGGAGTCGGAGGTCGCCGGTACCGTGGTCTACCCGGCGATAGAGGGGAGACGCTGCGTGCTCGTCGAGATCCAGGCACTAGTTGCGCCGACGACCCAGACCCAGCCCCGACGCTCGATAAGGGGTCTCGACCCGGCCCGGGTCAACCAGGTGGTCGCCGTCCTCCATCGTCATGCCGGGCTCCCCCTTCACGATGCGGAGATCTATGTGAACGTCGTCGGGGGTTGGAGACTCGATGAGCCGGGATGTGATCTGGCCGTAGCGCTGACTCTGGCCTCCTCCGCTCTCAACTTGCCAATGGGCCGGCTCGCCGTCTGGGGCGAGGTGGGTCTGGCGGGGGAGGTGAGATCCATCCCGATGGAGGCCCGTCGTGTCGAGGAGCTCGACAGGATGGGTCTGCAACGCCGGATCGCACCCGGCGGCGGGGAGCCGATGCGTCTCGCCGAAGCCCTGATCCGGGCCGGTCTGGGGTGACTGGCCCCTCGTAGTAGCCTGCCCGAAGTTGGGTGGACCTTCGATCAACGAGACCCTCGAGCGTCTGGCCCCGGGGACGCCGATGCGACGCGCCTTCGACCGAATCATCCAGCAAGGCGGGGGCGGGCTGATCGTCATGGGCAGCTCGGAGAAGGTCTCAGCCGCCAGCTCTGGTGGGTTCCGGCTGGGTGGGGCGACCTTCACACCGGCCCGTCTGGCCGAGCTCTCCAAGATGGACGGCGGCATAGTCCTCGACGATTCCTGGGGCACGATCCTGGAGGCAAACGTCCACTTCATACCCGACGGGTCGATCCCCACCGACGAGACCGGAGCCCGGCACCGTACCGCCGAGCGCCTCGCCGTCGAGACCGGCAAACCCGTGGTGGCGGTGTCGGAGGGGAGACGTGTGGCCACGCTCTACTACGAGGGCCAGAAGGTCGAGTTGGCCCAGCCGACCGAGGTCGCCGCCCACGTCAACCAAGATCTGCAGAGTCTCGACAGGCTTCGTCATCGTCTCGATGAGGCCGA